>NZ_JAGGQX010000029.1:0-7121 GCF_018613095.1 Bacillus sp. ISL-75 | reverse complement strand
CGGGAGGAGTATGGCAAGCATATAAGTAAAAGATTTTAATTATACTAAACTAGGTATAATCAGTTATTCAATTATAGGGCGCACTTGTTGAGTAAGTGCTCCTTTTTGAATTGGGCTAAATTGTCAAGTAACGAACTTTTTTGTCACGTATTTTTCGATAAATCATTACTAATTCATTAAAAATAAATAACTATTTTATGAAAAAGCCGAATTCTGGCGATTCTCTTGTTTCCAGTATGCAATGGTTGCAGTTTGAAATGGAAATGAGAACAGGTCCGGATTAGGTATGTGTTAAAATATGTTCATACTTACAAGCCCAACTAAGCTACCAATAAGAACAGCCGAGCTGATGGAAGGAGCTAATACATATGCTAATTCAATGTACCAAAAAGCTACTAGATGAACTTGAGGTACCCCCGGTTACTGAGATAGAAGAAAATCCCTTGTTTTCTTGGCATGCCAATTTATTAAAGGTTGGTCGGAAGAAGACGGTTGTGTTGGTGAATGATCGAAACTTATATGCAATCATCCTCCATGGCCTAAAAGCAAAGGATATGAAAACTATAAGTAAGTTAATCGTACAGGCCATCCGGGAAACATTCGAAGCGGAGTGTATCAAGGATGAAGTGATCGAGCAGTTTTTGCAACACTCTTCTCATATTACCTTTTCCAAAACAAAAGATAGAGCATTTGTAGCCAGAATGAACAAGGTATGTGAAAATGTTTATCACTTTGGGGAATTACTCGATAACGATAGCATCAATCAAGTGGAGATGAGCTTAAGGATTAATGGCTTATTAGTAGGAGTAGGAAAGAATGACTACATTTATCCAAAAGAAGAAAAGTATAAGCATTTGGAGGAGTTGGCTGGTCAACCGATTTTTCAATCTGAAGCAGTGGAACTTAAGGTAAAGTTGATACTTGAGAGACACGAAGTTAGGCGGAAGATTGTCGTGCCAACTAATACTACTTTTCCTAAATTGCATAGAATTTTACAAATTGCATTTCACTGGCAGAATAGCCATCTGTATGATTTTTATATTTATCCAAGTAACGCGGATGGCAAAGTCATCCCGACCAACCAACATAGACCGATTGTAAACCTAGTGTGTAACGAAGAAGCTTTTCATTACCAAGGTGATGTCCCTATGAAAATGGATACAGGTATAAAGCTGTCCGAATATCTTCCGGCTAAGATTGTATACAATTATGACTTCGGAGATGGCTGGCAGCATACTATCGAGTTAGAAAGAGTGATTGAAAACTTCGATCTCAATTATCCTATCTGTTTAGATGGAGAAGGAGCTGCTCCGCCAGAAGATGTAGGAGGAGAACCAGGTTACGAAGCATTTCTTCTTATCATCAGCGATAAAAACCATCCAGACTACGAGCATATGCTGGAATGGGGAATGAAGCAGGGTTATAGCGAGTTTGATGAGGAGAAGATTAATCGAATGTTGCGGAGAGTGTGACAGGACAAAGGAGTCAGATCCTTCGTTCCAAAAAGGAAGTGGGGCAAGAGTCTGGGGGCTTTTCGGGAAAAAAGTGCAGCCAACAAACAGTAAAACGATCTTCCGCAATCGGGCGCTATTGTTGAACAACACAGGTAGATAATGATCAAACTTTTTTAAAAAAGTGCCCTCGTGAAATATTTTAAGAGCCTGTTTTAATCATTCTTTTTTTCAAAATCAGGCTCTTTTATATTTGGAAAATCAACATTATAAGACGTATTTTTGATCAAACTTTTTTATAAACCAACAATAAACCAACAGAAGAATCGTTATTCTAATTGAGGTTGGAAGTGAATTCAATTTGTAATGCAAAGATAAGGTTAATCTAGGATAGATTACACTCAAGTATTATTAAGCAAACCGGCGCAATTTAAGTAAATAAAATTCTATATCAAATACCTATTTTAAAATTTTCTTTAAAAAACTCTTCGCATACTATGGGGGGGTATAGTATTATGTAATTAAGGAGGTGAGGCAATGTCGATGAATTCAGAAAGTCTTAATAAAATTGTTGATATCGATCAATGCTGCTCATCAGACGGTGCAAGAAAAAGCCACCATTCAGATAAAGTGAAGAATAACTTAACAACAAGATTAAATCGAATCGAAGGTCAAATTAGGGGAATAAAAGGATTAATTGAAAAAGATACGTATTGTGATGATGTCATTACTCAAATATCTGCGACTCAATCCGCTTTAAATAGTGTCGCCCGTATTTTACTTGAAGGGCATATGAAGTCATGTGTTCTAGAAAAAATTCAAGAGGGAGATACGGAGATTTTAGACGAGGTAATGGTGACAATTCAAAAATTACTGAAAAAATAAAAGGAGACTTAGCGATATGGAAAATATAACTTTAATCGTAAAAGGTATGTCATGCGGCCATTGTATTAATTCAATTGAAGGCAGTGTAGGCGAATTACCCGGAGTTACCGCTGTTAAAGTAAACTTGGATTCAGGAACGGTTAGTGTGGAGTTTAATCCGAGCGAAGTTACTATTGATAAAATCAAAGAAACAATTGATGACCAAGGTTATGATGTTCAATAAATTTGGTTAAAGACCGTGCGGAATAAAGCACGATTTATTTTTAAAAATAATATACCATACCAAGGTATGGTAATAACGAATAAGGAGGAGTAAATCATGGAAAATGTAATATTAACAGTGAAAGGAATGTCATGTGGGCATTGTATAAATTCAATAGAAGGAAACGTAGGAAAATTAAATGGTGTTCATTTTGTAAAGGTTCACTTATATGAAGAAAAAGTAGATGTATCATTTGATTCGAAAGTGGTTTCTTTAAAAGAAATTACTGACATTATAGAGGATCAAGGTTATGATGCAGCGCTGAGTAAATCGTCTAAAGATCAAAGCTGTCACTAAGGAACTGAAAAAACGTGCTGTCTTTAGTGGCACGTTTTATTACCCCAAAAATATACCCCACTATAGTATGTGGTGATAGGAGTAAAAGGTTATGAGCGATAAAAAAGAAACAACACTTCAAATAGCTGGCATGACGTGTGCTGCTTGTGCAGTGAGAATAGAAAAAGGTCTAAAAAAAATAGATGGAGTAGAGGATGCGAGCGTAAATTTCGCATTAGAAAAATCAAAAGTAACATTTGATTCGTCTATAGCAAATGTAAATCAATTGAAGGAAAAAGTGGAATCTTTAGGATACAAAGTAATCAGTGAGAAAGCTGAATTTAATATAAGCGGTATGACGTGTACAGCGTGTGCGAATAAAATTGAAAAACGTTTAAATAAGTTAAATGGTGTTCAAACCGCAACGGTTAACTTTGCCTTAGAATCGGCCCTTGTAGAATATAATCCTGATGAAGTTTCGGTCTCAGATATGAAGGAGGCCATTAATAAATTAGGCTATCGCTTGGAACAAAAGCAAGAATCTAAAGGCGAAAAAGTGGATCATAGACAAAAAGAAATTGAAAAGCAAAAAGGGAAATTTATATTCTCGGCTATTTTATCCATCCCTTTACTTTGGGCAATGGTCAGTCATTTTGAGGTTACTTCTTTCATTTGGCTGCCTGAGATGTTCATGAATCCTTGGGTTCAACTCGCGCTTGCGACTCCTGTCCAATTTTTAGTAGGAGGTCAATTTTACGCAGGTGCTTATAAAGCATTAAGGAATAAAAGTGCAAACATGGATGTCTTGGTTGCGCTTGGCACCTCTGCAGCTTATTTCTATAGCATCTACTTGAGTAATTTATCCATAGGCTCTGATGCACATATGGTGGAATTATATTTTGAAACAAGTGCTGTGTTAATTACTCTAATTATATTAGGTAAACTGTTTGAAGCAAAAGCAAAGGGACGTTCCTCTGAAGCTATTAAGAAGCTTATGGGCTTACAGGCGAAAACGGCCACAGTTTTAAGAGACGGGCAAGAATTGAATTTACCAATTGAAGAAGTAATCGCTGGAGATATCGTATATGTGAAACCAGGTGAAAAGGTACCTGTAGATGGAGTGATTTTTGAAGGGAGATCTGCCCTTGATGAATCAATGATTACAGGTGAAAGTATTCCTGTCGATAAAACAGTTGGAGATGCAGTAATAGGATCAACCATTAACAAGAATGGATTTTTAAAGGTAAAAGCAACAAAGGTAGGAAAGGATACGGCCTTAGCTCAAATCATCAAAGTAGTCGAAGAAGCTCAAGGATCTAAAGCGCCAATCCAACGTTTAGCCGATGTTATATCCGGAATTTTTGTCCCAATTGTCGTTGGGATCGCCATTGTGACATTTCTGGTTTGGTACTTTGTTGTAAGTCCCGGAGAGTTTGCAGCAGCTCTTGAAAAGTTAATTGCCGTATTAGTTATCGCATGTCCATGTGCACTGGGCCTAGCTACTCCTACATCCATTATGGCAGGGTCAGGCCGAGCAGCTGAATATGGAATTTTGTTTAAAGGCGGGGAGCATCTTGAAACGACTCATCGATTGGATACAGTGATCCTTGATAAAACGGGAACGGTAACAAATGGAAAACCAACACTTACAGATATTATTCTTGCAAATGGATTTGAAGAAAAGGAATTTTTAAAGTTAGTCGGTGCTGCAGAAAGAAATTCCGAACATCCGTTAGCTGAGGCAATTGTTGAGGGCATTAAGGAAAAAGGAATTGAACTGGTCAGCTCTGAACATTTCGAAGCCATTCCTGGTTTTGGAATCGAATCAATAGTTGAAAGCAAATCCTTGCTTATCGGAACGCGCAGACTTATGGAGAAAAATATTATTAATGTTGGAAACATATTACCTAAGATGGAAAACTTAGAAAAGCAAGGTAAGACCGCAATGCTAGTCGCAATTGATCATCAATTTGCAGGAGTGATTGCCGTTGCAGATACAATTAAAGAAACCTCTCAAAAAGCGATTGAACGGTTAAAAAATATGGGTCTAGAGGTTGTTATGATTACAGGAGATAACAAGCAGACAGCCCAAGCAATTGCAAATGAGGTCGGAATTGACCATGTTATAGCAGAAGTTCTGCCGGAAGGAAAGGCAGAGGAAGTTAAAAAGCTTCAAAAAGCTGGAAAGAAAGTGGCGATGGTCGGTGACGGTATTAATGATGCACCAGCGCTTGCTACTGCAGATATTGGCATGGCAATCGGTACTGGTACGGATGTAGCAATGGAGGCTGCTGATATTACTTTAATCAGAGGAGACTTAAATAGTATTGCCGATGCCATCTTTATGAGTAAAATGACGATTCGAAATATTAAGCAAAATCTATTTTGGGCCTTTGCTTATAATGCTTTAGGAGTTCCAATTGCAGCACTGGGCTTTCTGGCACCGTGGCTTGCAGGAGTAGCAATGGCATTTAGTTCAGTGTCAGTTGTTTTAAACGCACTTAGATTACAGCGGATTAAGTTAAAAGGATAATTGATCGATAAAAAAGAGAGGAGCATTTTTATGAAACAAAAAAACATTTTGACCTGGGCAATTTCAGCGATTGTTTATCTTGGGTTAGTCATTGGCGGATATTCCGTATATGCAAGCTTGAACAGTAATAACGATCACACTAATACCCACTCGGAAGCAAATAGTCATGAGAAAAAAGAAACTATTGCTGAGCAAGCACATAACGATGATCATACAAGTGGTAAGGATTCAGGGCATTCAAATCATGGGGCTACATCAGAAAGTGAAGTGGTCACAAACGTAAAATATGAAGAAGGCTTAATTTCCATTGATCTAAAGGATAAAGACCAAAATTCACCTGAATTAGAAATTTCACATGAAAAGATTATGCATTTAATTATTGTAAGTGCCGACTTAAAAGATTATTACCATTTACATCCTGAGGAAAAAGGAAATGGTGTGTATACTCTGAAATTCGACCTGCCTGAAAACTCTTATAAAGCTTTTGTTGATATTAAACCAAAAAACCTTGCCTATCAAATTAGTCCGATAGAGCTGCATGTGGGGAAAGGCCATGGTGACCTTGATGAAAATTCACTAAAGGCTGATACAAACTTAACTAAAACAATTAATGGAAAGACGGTTGAATTAACAACTACAGAGCTAGGAGTAAACAAAGATGTTACGTTAAATTTTGATACAAAAGGGATTACACCAGAGCCCTACCTGGGGGCTTTAGGTCATGTTGTTATTTTGGATGAAAAGGGTGAGAAATTTGTTCATGTGCACCCTACTTCAGAAGAAAAGACACAATTTGAAACAAAATTTGATAAACCTGGGATCTACAAAGTATGGGGAGAATTTAAATTTGATGGTAAAGTAACTGCCTACCCATTTGTGATAGAGGTAAAATAAACGAGGAACAGAGGGGAATGTTATGAACTTAGATGGTGTTAGCAAACATCTATTAATTTGCAACGGGAAAACCTGCATGAAAAATGGAGCAGAAGAAGTAACAGAGACCATTAGGGGAGAATTGAAAAACTTAGATCTGCAAAAGGAGATTCACACAACAAAAACATTATGTAACGGCCAATGCAAACATGGTCCGATCGCTGTTCTATATCCACAAGGAACCTGGTATAAAGAAATGAATAAAACTAAAAGTGAAGAGCTTATTCGTCAATTGAAAGAAAACGAAAATGTTCATTTAGGCTCTGAACTTTTTTACCATGATGGGCAAACATTTAAGAACCATGAGAGTGAACTGTAACATCTTATCTCTATATCGACCCAAAGCGTTTCTGTTTAACAGGACGCTTTTCTACTGTAGTAAGTGCCGAGTGACAATTGGTATTTCATCATAATAAAGTCGTTTTAAAAAAAGTCCTTTACTGGAACATGCTATCTTCCACAAACGGGCCATTTAATGGAACAAGACTTTCAAAGACTGGATATTTAATTTAATCTTAGTAAGAGATTGTGAAGAAACGTACATAAACTAAAGTAAGCAGTTGAAGATAGAAATGACTCCTTTATGACGATTTTGATCCATGTTTAGTATTTAAAAAAGTATATGAAAAGTAAAAATGCACAAAAGAATCCATCCTCAATGGTAGTTAAGGACGGATTCTTATGACGTAAACACCAAGTTCTTAGGGGTCACTTGGCTACAATTATTATAACTCAACTTTCGCACACTGAAATAGGCAGGTATGCCTTGATATAGTTGGGT
>NZ_JAGGQX010000002.1:0-53303 GCF_018613095.1 Bacillus sp. ISL-75 | reverse complement strand
TTAGAAAGGAAAAAATTGAGCGAAGCTTCGCAGACTCAAAAGAGCTGCACGGGCTTCGCTATTGCCGGTTACGGGGATTGAAGAAAGCAAGCGAACAGGCTCTCCTTACGGCAGCCTGCCAAAATATGAAAAAGATTGCAACACAATTAGCAAGGCTAGAAAAAGTGTGTTGCAATTCTTTAGGTTGATTACCTCCCTGTTGATTTCCGCGGAAGGCACGCAGACTCCTGCGGGAGTACGGGGCAGGGGAGACCCCGCAGGCGCTTCAGCGCCGAGGAGGCTCCCCGGCACGCCCGCGGAAAGCGAAGTGCCTGGAGCGCAAATCAACAGACATGTTGCAAAGCCTATATATTAATAATATTATAACGAATTAACGCGTTGGATTGTTAAAGTTATTGTAGAGAATAATAGGCTGTCGAAAGTTTCTCGACAGCCTGAACGCTCAATTTGAGCGTTTTTTACTTGGTAAACTAAATAATCATTTTTTTATTTTCATGCAGTTGTAATTCTTGTTCACCTTCACCATCTTGTTCGCGGTTCTTTTTAATTCTAAAATGATAAATTAAGTAACAGGCTGCTACAAACGGAACCCCAAGATACAGAGCCAAACGCTGTTCTGAATCAAACGCTAAACTTGCCAATACGATAACGTTTAAAGTTAAGGCAATGATTGGCAGTGCTGGATAAAGCGGCGTTTTGAATTTAAGATCCTTTACATTTCCGCCTTCGCGGATGAATTTTCTACGGAAGGCAATTTGTGAAGCTGTGATTGAAATCCAACCGACCTGGGCACCTAATCCTGCGACGGAAAGCAGCCAAACAAATACTGTTTCTTCGGCAAAAAAGCCTGACAGTAAGGATAATAAAGCTATCCCGATCGTCAAAACAAGCGCATTGATTGGTACTCCTTGTTTATTTACTTTTGCAAGTGCAGGTCTAGTCATTTTTTCTTTAGACATGGCATATAACATTCGTGTTGCTGCATACAGTCCTGAGTTTGCAACAGACAGTAACGCCGTCAGAATAACAAAGTTCATCATGTCTGCTGCATATGGGATTCCAATACTATCAAACACGACAACAAACGGACTTTCCACGACTCCAGCTTGTTTCATAGGAATTAAACTGGCTAATACAAATATCGCTAAAACGAAGAAAAATAGAGTTCTCCAAACTGTTTGTTTAATCGATTTCGGAATCGTCTTTTCAGGTTCTTCACTTTCACCTGCAGCTATCCCGATTAATTCTGTGCCCTGAAACGAAAAGTTAACTGCAATCATTGTAATAATTAAGGCAGTAAAACCATGTGGTAATAAACCATGTGCGGTGAAATTAGAGAAAAACGGTGCTGGTTGTCCACCTTTCAAGTGAATTAAACCAAACATTGCCGCTCCACCAAGAACGATAAATGCGATGATAGCGAATATTTTAATACTTGAAAACCAAAATTCGGTTTCGCCAAACGCGCGTGCTGAGAGTGCATTCAGTGAGAATAATACAACAGCAAAGATCGCACACCAAATCCAAATAGGGGAATGAGGAAACCATCTTTGCATGAGCTGTCCTGCAGATAATAACTCCAATGCTACAGTTACAGACCAGCCTAACCAATAGAGCCATCCAAGTGCAAATCCAGTTCCAGGACCAATAAATTTCGTGGTATACGTTTGAAATGAACCAGATACCGGCATAGCAACAGATAATTCACCGAGACATAGCATGGTTAAAAACATGATCAAACCGCCAACAATATAAGAAAGAATAGCACCCGTTGGTCCTGCTTGGCTAATCGTGTAGCCTGAACCTAAGAAAAGACCTGATCCAATTACCCCGCCTAAAGAGATCATAAATAAATGTCTCGTCTTCATCGTTCTTTTTAATTCATGATTTGAATTATTTTCTTGCAAATTCATTAAATATCCCCCTTTTACCCTTCAAGAATGCGCTTTCAAACCTTATTAACACAAAATAATAGGATAATGTTCTGCCTAAAATGGCAGCACTACAATAAAACCTTTTGCATTAGAAATTATACGGAAATAGTAGCCTATTTTCAATAGCTAATACTAGCTAATAATTTCTAAATTATCACTATTATTCAAAATATTAAAATGCAAGTTTCATGCCAAAATTAATATGCCTATTTGTGAGCATTTTTTGAACAAATAGGCAAAATATTTTTGCATGATTAATAAATATTTTGCACTTATACCGCAAAAATAATTTTTCCACAAAAAAGGAAAGAGTATTTATCTAGCGAAAATTACCAAATTGAGAAATAATCTGACAAACGCCAATATTCTTTGCGAATTTCCACGTTTTTTCTACGAAACTGCAAAACTATTTTGCATTTTTACGTTTTATTTGGTTAAATAGGTGCATAAGCTATAAAACAAAGGGAATGAATCACGATGGAGAAAACTAAACAAACCGCCAATTACTTACTTTATGTAAATCGAATGTATAAACGGATTTTGGACGAGGTGGATGTTGGTGTTCATGCCGTAGATGAGACTGGAAAAACGATTATTTATAATAAAAAAATGATGCAAATGGAATCGATGGACCTTCATGACGTTATTGATAAAAACCTATTAGATGTGTTTATGTTTAAAGATGATCAATCTAGTACTCTTGTAAAAGCGCTGCACGAAGGAAAAAAAACGAGTAATGTAAAACAAACCTATTTTAACAATAAAGGTCGAGAAATTACGACAATAAACAATACTATCCCAATTTATTCGGAAGAAAAACTCCAAGGTGCAGTTGAAATTGCCAATGATGTTACAAAACTAGAGCGATTAATTAAAGGCAATATGAATAAAGGATCGACTCGATACACGTTTGATAAAATCATCGGAAGTAGCCGTGCCATTAAGGAAGTAATTGAATCAGCTAAACGTGCTACCCGAACTTCCTCCTATGTTTTGATTGTCGGAGATACAGGTACCGGGAAAGAACTTTTCGCCCAAAGTATTCACAACGGGAGCGGGCGATTATCAGCACCATTTATTTCTCAAAACTGTGCAGCCCTTCCTGATAATTTAATCGAAAGCCTCCTATTTGGGACAAAGCGTGGTGCCTTCACGGGTGCTATCGATACCCCGGGATTATTTGAACAGGCAAATGGTGGAACACTGTTGCTAGATGAGATTAATTCATTAAATTTAAATCTTCAGGCAAAGTTACTTCGTGTTCTTCAGGAAAAGACCATTCGGCGAATAGGTGATACGAAGGATACACCTGTTGATGTACGGGTTATTGCCAATATGAATGAAGATCCGATCGATGCTATTGCCAATAATCGAATGCGTAAAGATTTATATTATCGGCTTGGAGTCGTAACTATTTTTGTCCCACCCTTAAAAGAGCGCAAGGAAGATATACCATTATTAGTCCAAAACTTTATTGAAAAATACAATGGACTTTTTCAGATGAATGTAAAAGGTTTGTCAGAGGAAGTTAAACAGTCTTTCTTTGAGTATGACTGGCTGGGAAATGTTCGTGAGCTTGAGCATATTATTGAAGCAGCAATGAATATTATGATCGATGAAGAATGGATCATGTACACCCATTTACCCTATCAATATAGAAGCAAAATGCAGATGAAAGAAAGAATGATCCCTCTTTCCACAGTTGATAACTTTATAAAAGAAAATGCAGAGATAGCTGTTCCGCTAAAACAACAAATGGAGTTATTTGAAAAATCTTATATAGATCATGTTTTAACTAAAAATAATTTTAATGTTTCTAAGTCAGCCCAACTACTTGGACTAAGTCGGCAAAGTTTACAGTATCGAATGAAAAAATTAAACATTACTGGGAAATAGTCTAAATACGATTTTATGAAGGTGGAGAGCAATGATGCTTTCCACTTTTTTTATTTCCATTGTAAAAACACTCACAAAAATGACTGTTTTTACATAAAATTATTATAGAAAAGTATTGAAATCTGATAAATGGAAAATTGTATATTTCAATCGTTACCCTATATGCAATAAAATAATACAAGCATAATAATTCCATTTTTTCTCCATACTAAGAAGAAAAAAGATGAGGTGAATAAAATGGGACTACTCAACTCTTTTAACCAGTGGAAAGAGACTAAATACCAGAATCATGTCTCGAATATGAAAGACCAGGGCAAATGTCCTGATTGTTATGGTCGAGGCTATACCGTGTACCCTTATAATGAATTTGCATACTTTAATTCGTTTGAATGCCCCGGATGTCAAGGCAGTGGTCAATATACAGATTGGGAGGAAATGAGGTAATACTGTAAAAGGTGAACCATTAAAAATAAACATAAAAAATCCCTTCATCAAATCCGTTTTCTCGGTTCAATGAAGGGATTCTGTCTGTCTTTAATGGCATCTTTTCATGTGGCAAACTTCACATTCTTACTAGCTAGATACCTTTCTTTACTTGGTCTTGGTGGGCTTTTGATGTCCTTACCTCTACTGTTAGTGACCCATTTCTTACAATTGCCTTTAATATTAAAGGTACACCAGATGTATTTTGAAATCGAAAATCTTTGCCGCCATAGGATACGGTTGCATCTCTTCCTTTTGGCACGTAACCGACCTTTAAGGAATGATGATGTTTTTCTACATAAGTTACAGCTAGTTGATCGATTGCATTATACAAAGTAGAAGAAGTTTGGCAAATGCCTCCGCCATATCCCTCGACTAATTTCCCGTAATTAATTTCTGGTGCTTTTTGGTACCCGTGCTCCGCATCACTCGGGCCAACTGTCGTATTGAATGAGAAATAATCATTCGTTCCAAGGATGACATTATTTATCGCTTCTGCCGATAGTTCAATATTTTTCGTTCTTCCCACAACACCACTATTAAAATAAGTAGTATATGAGGCAATTACCACTTCATCTAAATGGGCCGCGTCTTCGTTTTCATATCCACTCGCATTGATATATAAAGGAATCTCTACATCGCCGCCTTTTTCAGAAACGAGCATAATCTTTTCAGCCAATTCCTCTTCATCAAGGATTGTTTGAGGTGTTCCTTTGATCACCTGACCATTTCCATCCAGCTTATCAAGAACCATTCGTTTATCGTACCCAGGTGTCGATTCAGATCCCCGCGCTAATTCTCTGGTCAATTTTGCAATTTCAACTTTATAATTTTCTGGATTCGTTATATACCCTAAATCCTTCGTATTAAAAGTTTTTACTATGTCTTTCGAATTCGGATCAATAATATTTACATATACAGGCCTTGCTTCTTCCCGTTTTCGTTCTTCTTCTCGTTTCTTCGCTTCAGCCAATTTTTTTTCTTCTTGTAATTTTTTCTCTTTTTCACTCTTTTGTTGAATTTCTGCTGCCTTTGCCTTTTTTTCTTTTGCGGTTTGTTCCGTACATCCAGTTCCTATTAAACAAACTGCTACTAATAGTGAAATTACCCAATTATGCTTCGCCATTTTATCCTACTTGACCCCTTTTTTTATAGCTCTATGCCCTTTTATAAATAGTTAGACGATACCCATTGAATTTTGTTTCATATGACTCTCCTATTCTATTCCATTTTTAATTACAATTTCCTGCAAAAAAGTTGGAAATAATAATATAAAAATAATAAACAAAATGAAGTTTGTATTAATCGTAGGCTTTTTTTAAAGGTGCGTGGCAACTAAGCCCATTTCCTCATATGGTATAATTAAAGCAGAAATCAATTATATATCAATACCACTTTAGTCCCCTCTTTGACTTCAGCACCAAATTATTCCTTGTACTAAACGATTTCTGCACCCTGGTCAGAACGAAAATAAAGGGGGAATTACCATGACAGAAATCTTAATACTTGTTAGCATTCTTTTATTTTCAGTATCTCTTGTTTTAGGAGTAATTTCTCATGCCCATCGAACAAGAGGAAAAGGAATTTATTATACTCTGGCAACAATCTGTTTGCTATGCGTTGTTTTCCTGTTGTTTTTTCACGACAGGAACCTGCCTGCCCTTAGGAGTGGAGAAACTGTTGATTCTCCTAAAACAGAGATACCTTCAGGTTCCGGACAAAATAATGGAACCGATTCAGGAAATGAAAATCCACCCGACATTGAAAACCCTCCATCCGAAGAACCTGCAAAAGAAGAACCTAATCAACCTAACCCCACTACTCCCAAACAAATTATTGTGGGTGATAACGAAACAGTTGACTACAAGGTCGTTAAAGGCGATACCTTATTCTCCATCGCCAAACGAGCAAATGTGACTGTAGAAAAAATTAAGCAATGGAACCGACTCCCCTCCGATGACATCTATGTAGGTCAAATATTGAAGCTTTATGGGAAGAATGTAGAGCCGGCACAACCTGCAGATCCACCAAAGCAGGATCCCCCACCTACAACAGCTTCATCTGTGATTATTTCAAACGGCAGCCTCCAGCAGAAAAAAATCGCATTAACCTTTGATGCGGGTAGTGATGCAGTGGGCATTGGGATACTCGATGTGTTGAAAAAGCATAATGTCAAAGCCACCTTCTTCCTTACCGGTAAATGGGTTGTGAAATATCCAAACCTCGCAAAAAGAATTGCCGATGAAGGACATGATATAGGTAACCATTCTTATTCCCATCCGGACGCAGTAAAAACGACAGCTAGTAAATTTAAAAAGGATATCATCAAAGCTGAAGAAGCAATCAAGAATGCAACGGGAAAATCACCCCAACCGTATTTTCGCTTTCCATTCGGATCATATAATTCATCCGCGCTTAAAACAGCAGGCGAAGCTGGGTACCCGTACAGCATCCAGTGGTCACTTGATACGAAAGACTGGCAGCAGCCGGCCACTGGGGTAATCATCTCCCGTATTAAAACTGGAGCAAGCAACGGTGACATCATCCTCATGCATATCGGTGGAATAAACACACCGGAAGCTGTTGATCAAGTAATTCCATGGCTAAAAGCCCAAGGGTACCAACTGGTTCCATTGAGCGACTTATTACAGTAAAAAAAATGGTGCCTGACACTCCTTACGTAAATTTTCCGGTGTCAGGCACTGCTTATTTAAAAGAATAATATTTTTGTAAAAAGAACTTTAATCTTTTTCTAAAAGAGAAGCACCTGCGATTCCAGGTTTGGTCATTTCATATATATTCAAAATAAGATCTAATTCCTCTTCGCTTAAGACATCATATTTCAGGCATAATTCACGAACAGACTTGCCAGTTAAAGTTGCTTCTCTTGCGATTCTCGCTGCCACTTCATAGCCAAGGTGTGGATTAACCGCTGTAATAATACCTACGCTTTTTTCAACATTCTCTTTTAAGCGAGCCTCATTAGCCTCAATCCCTACAAGACAATGATCCGTAAACGATCGGAATCCGTTGTTCATAATACTAATAGATTGAAGTAGGTTAAAGACTAATACAGGTTCCATGACGTTCAATTCAAGCTGGCCTGCTTCTGAAGCTAGACAAATGGTATGATCGTTTCCAATTACCTGAAAGGCGATTTGATTAATCAGTTCCGGCATAACAGGGTTTACTTTTCCAGGCATGATCGAAGATCCTGGCTGGCGGGCTGGAAGGGAAATCTCAGCAAGGCCTGCACGAGGCCCTGATGCCATTAACCGAAGGTCATTAGCGATTTTAGACATGTTCATCATACACACCTTTAATGCTGCTGAAACTTCGGTATAAGCATCCGTATTTTGCGTAGCATCAACCAAATGTTTTGCATTGACCAACGGTAATCCACTGATTTCTGTAAGCTGTTTAACCACATCTAGTATATATTTTGGGTCTGCATTTAATCCTGTTCCAACTGCTGTTGCCCCCATGTTCACTTCATATAAATTCCCCCGTGAAAGATGGACCCGTTTAATATCCCGTTCAAGCACTCGAGAGTAAGCCTCAAATTCCTGACCTAATCGAATCGGAACGGCATCCTGAAGATGGGTCCGACCCATTTTAATAACGTTTTCAAATTGCTTAGCTTTATCCTTAAAGACCTTAAGCATATCCTGCATAGTCGCTAGCAATTTTTCAAGTAATCTGAGTGTTGCTATATGAATAGCTGTAGGAAATACATCATTCGTTGATTGCGACATATTAACATGTGTATTGGGACTTAAATGCATATAAGCACCTTTTTCATGACCGAGTAATTCTAGTGCACGGTTGGCAATCACTTCATTAGCGTTCATATTCATTGATGTCCCTGCTCCACCTTGGATCGGGTCAACGATAAACTGATTGTTCCATTTACCTTCAATCATTTCATCAGCTGCTTGGCTAATAACGTTGCCAAGTCCACTATACAGCCTCTTCGTATTCATATTGGCAATTGCAGCCGCTTTTTTAACCATCGCAAGCGCTATTATTAAATCTTCATGAATTCGATAACCTGTAATTGGAAAATTTTCAACTGCCCTAAGTGTTTGAATACCATAGTAAGCATCTGTTGGTATTTCTTTTTTTCCTAAGAAGTCTTGTTCAATTCTTTTAGTGTCCATAATTATCTTCTCCTACCCTTTATAAAAAACAGTTATAAAAATTTAGGTATTAAATGACTGATTGAATTTTTCCAAAAGTATCCCGAATAATTTGCGTTCCTCATCAGTCCAGTCTTCTAATAGTTCGGTAATTCGCTTCAAACGTGCCTGTTTATAATCGAATAATTCATTTGTACCCTGTTCAGTTAACTGAAGAGTGTAAGCTCTCCCATCCAATGGATCGGGAATTCTATACAAATAACCTTTATGCTCTAAAGCTGCTGCCTGTCTACTGACTGTAGATATATCTAACTTGAATTCCTCCGCCAAAACTTTAACCCCTACTGCCCCCTTCGATTTGATGCGGCGAAGGATTAAATAGGCAGATCTATCAAGATTCCCGAATTTTTTATTGTTCGAAATTGAAGTAGTTCGGCGAATCAGAATTGCTAGTTCAAGTTCGATCATTTCTAATGAATGTTCATCCATTTCTTTCCTTCCTCACTGTCAACCTTATTTCATATAACAAATATGATAACATATGTACTCTATGATATGTAATCTCAACCTTACATTCATTGCAAAAGCACTATTGACGCAGTGGAAATTGATTGTATAATACAATTATATACTTTCATCATACAACTAATTCAAAAGGATGGAAACAAAAATACAGGGGGGAATTAGATGTCACCAAGACCAGAATCTAAATTAACAATGCAGCCACACAAATCGGAGGCAATCGGTAAAAAGGTTGGTTTACTTACCCAGCCAAAAGCAGTTTGGGCTGTTTTTTTTGCAAGTATTATCGCGTTCATGGGGTTGGGTCTTGTTGATCCTATTTTACCGGCAATCGCCGAACAATTAAATGCCACACAAACTGAAGTAACCTTACTATTCACTAGCTATAATGCCGTTATGGCCGTTGCCATGCTTATTACTGGGGTAATCTCAACAAGGCTTGGCATCAAATGGACGTTACTTTCTGGAATCGTAATCATTGCGGTATTTTCGGCACTTGGCGGTATTTCAAATGGTATTTGGACACTCGTTGGGCTTCGAGGCGGCTGGGGCCTTGGAAATGCACTGTTTGTTGCAACGGCTTTATCTGCGATCGTTTCCCTCTCAAATAGTGGAACGGCAAAAGCAATCATTTTATACGAAGCTGCAATCGGATTAGGGATTTCAGTTGGCCCGCTACTTGGCGGTTGGCTTGGCGCGATGTCATGGCGTGGCCCGTTTCTTGGGGTCGCCACCTTGATGGTTATTGCCTTTATTGGCCTTTTCATCCTAATGCCAAAAGCAACTGCTCAAAATGTGGTAAAAGCTCGCACTTCATTATTAGATCCATTTCGCGCTTTAAAGCATCGTTCACTGTTAGTGTTCGGTATTGCAGCTGCCCTTTACAATTTTGGCTTCTTCACCTTGCTGGCATATGCACCTTTCGTTATGGGCTTGGATGAACACGGATTAGGCTTCGTATTTCTTGGCTGGGGTATCCTACTGGCTGTCACCTCTGTATTTATGGCTCCAAAACTTTCCGAATGGTTTGGAACGATAAAATCGATGTGTATGATGTTAATCTTGTTTGCTCTCCTTTTGGTTTCAATGGGTATATGGATATCAACCCAGTGGGTGATCATTGCCGCTGTTATCCTAGCAGGTGCGTTATTAGGAAATAACAATACACTCATCACTACAGCCGTGATGAATGCTGCCCCCGTTGAACGATCAACGGCCTCTGCTGCATATAGCTTCCTCCGTTTTATTGGAGGCGCGATTGCTCCCTTTACTGCCGGAAAACTTGCCGAAATTTATAATCCAAGTGTTCCATTTCTTGTTGGAGCAGGGTTTGTCATCGTTTCGGTCCTTTTTATCTGGGTTAATAATAAACATGTTAAGCATGTAGATGATATTGGTTTAGGCCACTAATACTAGTTGAAGGATCTGTGATTCATTTGCAGATCCTTTTATTTATTGTTAGTGAATATCCTTTTTCTTAAATCGGCCTCCGCGGACTTCTGAAATGTCTGCTATAGCTAAAAAGGCTGTCGGATCAATATCCTCTACAATTGTGGTTAATTTAGATTCTTCCAACCTCGTGATAATACTGAAAATGACCTTCTTGCTATCTCCAGTAAAAGCACCTTGACCCTTAATGTAAGTTACCCCTCTTCCCAGTCTGGCATTGATAGCATTTCCAATTTCTTCTGCTTCATCACTAATAATCCAAACAGATTTGGACTCTTCTAATCCTGCAACAACAGAATCTATCGCTTTAGATGCAATAACATAGGCTAACAAAGAGTACATTGCCCGGTCCCAACTAAACACAAAACCGGCAGCTCCTAAGATAAAGATATTGATAAACATGATGATCTGGCCAACTGAAAATGGGACCTTTTTAGTGATCACAAGTGCCAATATTTCTGTCCCGTCTAACGCTCCGCCATTTCGGATGACGATTCCTACACCCATACCCAGAATCATCCCTCCAAAAACAGTAGCAAGGAGAATATCATCAGTAAAAGCTGGAATCGGGTGGAAAAATGATACAAAAATAGATAAAACGATTATTCCATAAACAGTAGAAAATGCAAAGGTTTTCCCCATCTGTTTATATCCCATATAAACAAAAGGCAAGTTTAATATGAAGATGAAGATCCCTAATTTCCATCCAATTATATGGGCAAGCATAATTGAAATACCTGTAATGCCGCCATCAATAACATGATTAGGAACTAGAAAAATTTCTAACCCGGTAGCCATAAGAATGGCTCCGATTGTAATAGCGATGGTTCGAAGAATAACTTTTCGAAGTGGTAACTTGCGGTGTTGAATTTTTTCATTCATAAGTTCTGTCACATAATCACATCTTTTCGTTAGATTTTACCATTTTATTATCCCCTGCTTTAGCCTCTCTTCTATTAGATTTATTTATGTAAGAGATATTTACATTTACACCTTTATTATAACATTTATCCTATTAAAAAGTGAACTTTAGTTCATGTTTTGAGATCATTTATATAATTTGATTCCAAAGAAATAGCTAATAATCCATTGGACTATTAGCTAATGTGCATTTACAATAATCAGAGTATTTTTAACATTCTGCAACCCGCTCAATGATGATATCCTCAATGACTCGATGTTTGCTAAGCGAACCTGTGTGGATAATTTGCTGACCTAGATTTTGTCTCATGCTGACCTTTTGATCGACTTCCTTTAAAAGTAGACCGGAAAATAATAAATAAGGAACAACGATTATTTTTCCAGTTGATTTTTTGGAAATAACCTCAAGACCTTCTGGGAACTTGGGCTCAGCAGCAGCCAAATAACAAACAGAAACAAGTTTCGTCCTAAGACGTTCCTGAATCCCTTCAGATATCTGTGCGAAGGCAGTGTGAATGCTCAGGTCACTGCTTCCTCTTCCAACAATTAAAATGGAATCCTCCGAAGATAAATCTACGACAGTGTTCCTAACGAGTTCAGCAATTCCATCGAGAATCCTCCCCTGGACACCAAAAGGATTCCTTATTTTCACTTCGATATTCGGAAACCGCTTCTGAAGAGAAGTCAGTGCTTGAGGAATATCTTCTTTAATGTGACCTGCTGACAACAAGAACAGGGGAATGACTGTAATTTCCGTCGCTCCCCTAATCACACAGCGCCGAAAGCCTTCCTCAATACTTGGTTCGGTCAACTCTAGAAAGCTCATTTCCTGAATGGAAACATCAATTCGTTCCATTACTCTATGTATGAAGGAATTTGCTTCTGCTGCTCCTTCTTTTGAGCGTGTGCCGTGGCCAATGTAAAGAATCCCTCTCATTCTCGCTGCTCCTTTATTCATCATTTAGATAATTTTTTTCTCTCTTAAATAAGCAAAGACTTGTTCCACTGCCTCTTCCACACTTACCTGATCAGAACGGAGGGTGATTTCCGGTTGTTCTGGCGCTTCATAAGGTGAATCGATTCCCGTGAAATCTTTAATTTCGCCACGACGCGCTTTCGCATAGAGTTGCTTGGGATCGCGACGTTCACATTCCTCGATTGGACATTGGACAAAAACTTCAATAAATTCACCGTCTTCAAATAAAGCCCGCACTTGCTCACGATCAGAGCGAAATGGTGAAATAAAGGCGGTGGTCACCACTTTGCCGCTGTCGACAAACAACTTGGCAACTTCGCCAATTCTTCGGATATTTTCAGTTCGGTCATAATCGGAAAAACCAAGATCCTTGTTTAAACCGTGGCGAATATTATCACCATCGAGGACATATTCATTGATCCCCTGACGGAACAATTCGTTCGATACAGCATTTGCGATAGTTGATTTTCCCGATCCTGAGAGTCCCGTAAACCAGAGTACACAGCTTCCGTGACCATTTTTTTCACGCCGAATTTTTTTGGAAATAGATGCTTCATGCCAAGTAATATTCGTTGGTTTAGACATTGATTTATTTTCCTCCTTACACGGTTGCTTTTTCTTTCATTCCCTCGATTAACACTTCAACAACTTCTTTGCGGCTGAAGGTAGCCGGTGGAAGTACTCCTGCTCGCAGCATCTCTCTTACCTTTGTTCCAGAAAGAATCACTCTGTCTTCCTTGCTATGCGGACAAGTTTTATCAGAAGCCATTCCTTCGCATTTATTGCAGTAGAAGCTGTGTTCAAAGAACAAAGGCTTGATACCAAGTTCTTCTTCTGTGAAATTACTGAAAATATGCTGGGCATCGTAAGTTCCGTAATAGTTTCCAACTCCTGCGTGGTCACGACCAACAATAAAATGAGTGCAGCCAAAGTTTTTACGGGCAAGTGCATGGAAAATGGCTTCCCTTGGTCCTGCATATCGCATAGCTGCTGGATACACACCAAGTTGAACTCGTTCGCTAGGATAATAATTCTCAAGTAAAACGCGGTAACTTTTCAAACGGACATCCGCAGGGACATCATCTGACTTTGTTTCGCCTACAAGCGGGTTGACGAACAAGCCATCAACTGTTTCAAGGGCAGCTTTTTGAATGTACTCATGTGCACGATGAATAGGATTTCTTGTTTGGAAACCTACAACAGTCTTCCAGCCCTTTTCTTCAAAAATAGCCCGTGTTTCCTTCGGTTCAAACCACACATCACCGAATACTCCTTTTTCGGCTTTTTTTACGAGTACAACTTCCCCAGCAACGTAAACAGGTCCTCTTTCGTAAAGACGTTTCACACCAGGGTGGGCAAGTTCTTCTGTTT
Organism: Bacillus sp. ISL-75; assembly: GCF_018613095.1. Lineage (NCBI taxonomy): Bacteria > Bacillati > Bacillota > Bacilli > Caryophanales > Bacillaceae > Bacillus > Bacillus sp. ISL-75. The sequence continues at coordinate 39,612 of NZ_JAGGQX010000002.1, read as the reverse complement.
TATATACTTCAAGTGCTTCTTTGTCTAAATCAGGTTCATACCATTCTGAAACCCGAATAACACCATAGACTTCCTTGTTAAATGAAAGTTTGTACTCTTCTCCTTCCACAAGTGTTTCAGCAACACCGTAAGATACGGGTAAGGTTACAGGGATAGACCAGATGGTATTGTCTGCTAAACGCATATTGCTCACGACAGATTCATAGTCTTTTTGTCCAAGAAAGCCCTTTAAAGGACTGAATAATCCGATACCAATTAATTCTAAGTCACTTAATGCAATCGCATCAATTTCAATTTCCTTTTCGATAGTGGTTAGATCGTAATTGGGGTCGAATGCTTGAATAAGTTTTCCTCCATGAGGTTTTGGTAAGTATGACATTTTGATCAACCTTTCTCTACAAATTTTAATTTATTCGCTACTTTTGTATTTGGGACTACTACCTTCGAAGGTGTTTTCTTCATTAGGAACATCACACCAAAAACGGAGATTAGAACACCTATCATTGCAATAATTGGATAGAAGTTCTGTTCAATCACCAATTGAATAATGGTGTATGAAAGCACCATCGATAAAACAGGAGAAACAATCCAAACAGTTAGTAGTTGAACCACGATATCCTTTTTTAGGACTGCCTTCCCATATTTAGCATAGCCAATTCCGATTATGGAGGAAGTGGTAATTTGCGTTAATGGGACCGGAATTCCAAAAAGAGAGGCAGCAGTAACAATACTTGCACCAGTACCAGAAATTACACAACCTTCTTCTATCCTGAGAGTCGTTATTTTTTTCCCATTGGTTTCAAGCACTCGGTTTCCGAGAAAGAATGCACCGAGTGCAACGGCTAGACCGCCCCAGATGACCGCATCTCCCTTATGCATTAATCCTGCGGCAACAAGTGGTCCAACTGCATTTGCTACATTATTCATTCCAGCGGAGAAGGCTTCAAACAAGCCCATAAGTACAACAATGATTGCTAATATAGGACCAGCTTTTGACTTATCCATCCATGTTTTAATGAATGGTCGCCTCAACAGTGATGCAGCCAAAATGGCAATAACAAATGCAGCAAAAGGAGTAAGCAGCCAAAACATTGCTATCCACAAAACCTTGCCTACAAAAACCGATTGATAGACTACACCAGCTCCAATAACTGATCCTACTGCCACTTCGCTGGTCGAAAGAGGAATCCCAAAAATGTTGGCAAGGAATAATGATAATGCTGCTGAGGCAAGCACAATCAAGGCAATCGCCGTCGTAAATGTACTGCTAGGGACAATCCCGCTCCCAATAGTCTTTACGACTTCCTCTCCACCTAGCCAAGCACCTAGGAAAACTGCAATGGCACAAAGAGCCAATGCCTTTCTTTTTGCTATTACACCGGCTCCATAGGATATACCCATCGACGCTGCAGCACCACTAGCACCAATATTTACTGCAAAAAATAATCCTATTGAAACCGCAATTATGGTAAGCGTAGGAATGACCTCCTTTACTTAGAGTGCAAACCGCACTCCGTTTTACTGCTGCCCGTCCAACGCCCATCTCGGGAATCACCATTTGTTCCGACGGCCTGTGTACATGGGAAACAGCCAATACTTGGATAGTTTTGATCATGCAATTGGTTATAAGGGAGGTCTCTTTCCCTGATGTACGACCAAACCTCATCCCACGTCCAATGAATTAATGGACAGATTTTTATATTTTTAAATTTATCATCTTTGTTAACGAATTGCGTATCCTTCCTTGTTGGCGACTGTTCTCTCCGAAGACCTGAAATCCATGCATCTTTTGGAGTCAATGCCTCGCGCAGAGGGATGACCTTTCTGATTTGGCAGCATTGGTTTGGATCACGTTTCCATAATGCCGAGCCATATTCTGCTGCTTGTTGGTCTAAACTCAAATCAGGGGTTTTTCGCTCGATTTGTAACTCTGGAAAACGAGCTTCAATCTTATCAATCACTTCATACGTTTCAGGAAAGTGGAGCCCTGTATCTAAAAAAACAATCTGAGCATCTTTTTTTACCTGATAAATCAAATCGATTAATACAATTGCTTCAGCACCAAAACTGGATGCATAGATAATTTTCCCTTCAGGATAATTGCTATATGCCCACTCTAAAACAGACCTGGCACCCTTTGTCTCATCCTGAATAGAGAAGTTTTCCGAGATTTCACTCCAATTATTATAAGTCACTGTTTTTGTCATCCTCTATGGACCCCCTTTGTCATAATACAAAAGCTGTCTCCCACCCCAAAAAGGTGTAGACCGCCTCAAGTTTTTCTAGTCAGCGAATTTTATTTGATTGAAGACGAACCTTTTCATTTTTCTCAATTTGTACTATTTTTCCATCCTGAACTACTAGTGTAATAGATCCATATTTTAATGTGTCCAGCATACGTTCAATATGTTCCTTTACTTCCTGCCATTCTGAACCTTCCAGATGATTCGCCTCCCTTTAAAACTCATTGAATTGTTAAATTAAGATTAATCCTACCATACGCATAGGAATTGTCAATATAATTTATTATAATATTTAAAAAATCCTAGAGTGTTCCAAAATTAAAAAGAGGCAGACATTCATTCGAATGTCTGCCTAGTCCTATCCAAGGAACTATAGACCAGTTCTTATACCGTTTTTTTCTTTTTCAGCATCATTGTAATGAATAGGAATAGAAGTGGTAGAGCCGCTCCCATTAGAATATTTATGGGGACATATGACTGAAACAGAAATTCATTTATTTCGGAATAGTTCTTGGCGAAAAGTACGGCACCTACACCGATTAACCATCCGAATGGAATGATAAAAGGTTTGTATGTATCGGTTTTGAATATTTGTGCGGTCCCAAGGCACAGCCCATAGAGGAATAAAGAAATACGTATCATTAATCCAACCGTCCAAAAGAGAATCGCAATGGCATCAAAGCGATTGATTACATCGCCTGCTTCAATATACCTTACTTCCGAAAAAGTAGGAAAAGCCATTTTCGCGGCTTCTTCTGGCCCAAATAGTGCTATAGGCCCTGTGATAGGCCCTAAAAAGAAGATCAATGTTAAAAGTGCGCTATAAATCCCTGTTTTCATTAGTTTTTTTGGATTTTGAACATACGGTAAAACCATTCCCATTATTGCAAATTCACCAAACCACCCCATTACGGTGAGCGAGCCCAAAGAAACGGGGTATAACCCGTTACCTAAAAAAGGCAGGAGGTTGGTATAATCCTTTTTTTCATTTATGGTTAAGATTACAACAGCCATGGCGAAAATGACCAAAACCGGCAACATCACCTGGTTCAATCTTCCTAATGTTTCAAGACCTTTATGAACGATATAGATTGATAATAGAAGAATCACCGTAATAAATGCCCACATTGGTGTTTCCATCATAATTCTTTTATAAGCCTCCGCGTAGAGTCTTGTTGCCAAACATGCCATGATAAAAAAATAAAACAAATATAGGAATCCCAGTATTTTCCCAATCCAAGAGAAATGCTGAAAAAGAATTTCAATTAAAGTTAAGCCTGGAAATCGCTGAGAAAGCTTAACCAACGAGACTATTCCAATGAGCCCCAGTGCACTTCCGAATATTCCTGCAATCCACCCATCTTGCTTACTATGTGCCATCACAACCGTCAAAATAATTAAATGCCCGATGATCGTCAAAGAAGTGATCGCTAACATAGAAGCCTGAATATTACTAATTCTTCCCTTTTCAATCATAGGAAATTCCCTCCAATCATACTAAAACGGGCTTATTGTATTAAATAATTTTGATAAGGATGGAAGCTGGAATTCGTATATCAACACACCACCTAAAACAATTGCTAATCCCAGGATACCCATTTGAATAAACATCACTTTTTTCTCTTTCTTTTTCCAGGAAGTATATAGATGAAAAACTGTTGTGATACCTACTAGTATGATAAATAGTAAGAAGAATAACGTTTTCATTTTTTCCCTCTATTCTGATGTAGTTCCTTTTTGTAAGCCGAATCTTGTTATGGAAAAATCTATGTTTATATCGATGTCTGTATCTTTAAAACCATCCTTTTTCCATGACGAAGCCATTCCCCTCCAATCTTCAGGATATTTCCGTTTAAATTGGTCACCAAAGCCAATGATATCTGTATTCCAGTCATATTTAATCTTTCTAAACAAATCATCTATTTCTTTTCTTACTATTCCTTCAACCTGGCGATTTAGGTTAGCTAAATAATTACTTGAAATAGAAGGGGTTGAACAGGTTATCTCACTGATTTCACCGTCGGCATGAATATCAACATGAAAAACAATCTTCGAATCATTCTTTTCGGGTGAAATTGAGGTGTTTACCTTTCTTATGGTGAGACTAGTGTTCCCTTCACTTGGCCCATCTCCACAAGGAGCAACGATCACATCTTTAACTAGGTCTCCTTTAAGCCACAATAAGCCATTCGTCTCCTCTTTATTCAAGTATCCAACTAATTTCCCATTTTTAAACACAGCTGTTTCGTTTAAACTTAGTGAAGCCTCTTTACTTTCCTGAGGAATCAGACTTTTACTACTTTCTTTTGCAATGGGTTCCACTTTTCCTGTTTTAGATAATTCATCATTCTTAATTGAGGTAGATAGTACCCCTGTATAAGGTTCCGTTGAAACACTGCTTAATGCCTCTGAAAATTTACTAAGGTCTTTGACCATTGAAGATGTGGCATACCGATTCGTCGCAAACATGCCTCTTATTTCCAAACCAAGTGTTGGCTTTAACTCTGGTTTTGTGGTAATAATATCCTTTGCCTTCCCTTTTGTTACATAAAGTTGCAAATTCGGACGAAAATCATTTTCTCTTTTAAAATAATCTAAACTTTGCTCCAAGTTTTCCTTAGAAGCAAAAGTGTTTCCCAAAACAAGTACATTCATGTGTCCAAAATAAAGTCTTTTCGGGATTGAACTAGATAATCTGGAAATAGCTTGGACTATGCTTTTACCGGTTGTAGAAATAATTAAAGAATTCTCACCTTTTCCATCCGAATTATTTTTTGATGTTAACGAAAATATTTGGTAAGTCTTTACAATGGATGCTGTGATTTCATATTCTCCTTTTTCATTGATATCAATTCCCATGATATCAGTGACTGCAATTTCCTCTGCCTCATGTGAGCTCCAGCAGCCTGTTAAAGAAATAAGCAAAAAAGAATTAATAACAATGATTATTAAACATCTAAACTTACTGATATTACTCATCCTTTTTCTCCTTACTGCCTACTGATGATGAAGAAGCCTCTCCACTTCGGTGGAAATTGTTGATATTCATACCTGGAATACGCGACTTCATTCCCCACCAAGGAGCCCGAATAAAGACATCCTTCCAGCCCTGATAGAATGCAGGTGATACTGGCGAAAAATAGGGAACACCGAAAGAACGCAGACTAATAACATGGGTTAAGCCGAACATCAGACCAATAAGGATACCCATGAATCCAAAAAAACCAGCCAAAATAAGCAAGGGAATGCCTAACATTCTAATTATTTGGTGAAACGCATAGTTTGGCATAATAAATGATGTTAACGCTGTGATCGAAACAACAATGCTTAAAACTGGCCCAATAATTCCAGCCTGCACGGCTGCTTGGCCAACGATAACTAAAGCAAGAGTGATTATTATTGGACTCCCAAACGTTTTAGGCATTCGCAAGCCAGCTTCCCGAATCAGTTCGTAAGTCATGACCATAAAGATCGCTTCAATTAAAACGGGATATGGAAGACCTTCACGGCTCCCAGCAATTCTCAATAGAAGTGTTGTTTGTAATAAATCGGGATGAAAGGTGGTCAATGCTACATAAAAAGCAGGAAGGATTAAGGTTACAAAAAGCCCCAAAAATCGGACCCAACGAACCATTGTTGCAGCTAGCGAACTATCGTAATAATCCTGACTGGTGTGGAGGAATTCCACAAAAAGGGCAGGTGCTGTCAATACAAAGGGAGACCCATCAATGATAATGGCGACCTTTCCATCAAGTAAGCTCCCACATACTTTATCTGGACGATCAGTATTGTAAATGGTTGGGAACGGAGACCGCTTTGAATCTTGGATTAGAGACTCAATATATTGACTCTCTAATATTCCATCAATGTCTATTTTGGAAAGCCGGTCTTTTATTTCTTGGACAATTTCCTCACTAGCAATTCCGGCCATATATAAAATGCCTATTTTTGTATTGGTTTGTCGACCCAGGGTTAGAAATTTTACTTTTAATTGTGGAGTTCGTATCCGTTTACGTACAAGCGCTAGGTTTGTGTCTAAATCCTCGATAAAACCCTCACGCGGCCCGCGAACAGTTCGTTCAGTAACAGCCTCCGTTATGGCTCTGCCCGTATATTTAGCCGTTTGCAGCATATATGCCTGGTCTTCATTATCAATCAATAAAATAGTATTCCCTAATAACAACTGTTCAACGATTGTACTTAAACTATTTGAATGTTTAACATTAATAGATAAAAAATTCTTTTTTATGAAATTTTGATTGGTTTGTTTTGTACTGACGGTGTGATGTTCATTGATGGTTACGACATGACTTTCGATTTCGGTTAACAATTGAAGGTCGACCATTCCTGGATGGTAGATTAAACATCCTTCAACATTTGAAATGTCCATGTGTTTATATTCCAGATCTTCACAGGATTCGAACACGCACTTAATAGAAGCAATGTTTTCAATTAGCGAGGAAGATAGAAAACTATACACACTCAAATTTTGCTGGCCACTTACCACAATCTCCACCTCCATAACTAATAGTGTTTTACTTAGTTTTAAAAATATACAACCTACACAGTAATTAATTGAACTAAGGAATAATCTTTGATGTCCTTGCTTTTTCTGCTGTTTGTTGAATCCGTTTGCTTAATGGTTTTTTTAATATCAGTGCTACAAGAAAACTAATGAATACAAAGACAATTAATGAAAGGATATCTTTAAAAACCACCTCTTTGATCATTCCACCGACCGTTTCACGGAGCATGCTTACCGCATACGTAAACGGCATAAAGGGGTTTAATTTTTGAAAAAAGGAAGAGGTCAAACTAACTGGAAACGTAGCTCCCGAACTAGATATTTGCAGGACTAAGAAAAGGATTGCTAAACCTTTTCCAATATTTCCGAACACCGAACATAAGGAATACGTAATCGTAACAAACACGATACTGATAAAAATGCTTAAAAGTACAAACCAAAGTTTGTCCACAGCATACGTGTGAATTAAAAACAAATCACCCAGAGCTACAATGGCTGCTTGGAAGATGCCGATCGTCAGAAATGTTAGCAGCCTCCCTAAATAGATTTGGTAGCTTTTGTATCTATTCTCAGGGTCATCGACATCTACTTTTAAGGAAGCAATCAGGAGAGTGGCTCCGACCCATAGAGCCAGCATCGTATAAAAAGGGGTCATCGCCGATCCATAATTCGGGATAGGAAATAACCTTTTCGTTTTCAATAGGATTGGGCTCGATAAAAAGTTACTTTCTTTTTGAGGATCATGTTTAAGAAATTGGATTAAATCATTTATATTCACACTGCCTTCAAACTTACGGATTTTATCGGCCGCACTTCTAATTTTAGTTTCAAATCCTGGTAAGTCATTTCGAGCTAAGTCCGCTGCTTTATGAACAACTTTTACAAGTTCGGGAAGCCTTGTTTGAACAAGGTTCCTTGCTCTTCGAATGTCTTCCTCCACTTTTGGCAAATCATTCCGCACAAAATCAGCCGCCTTATGTAGTTTCTGTTCAACCCTGGGCAAATCATTTTTAAAAAATAAGGCTGCTGAATTTATAACCCGGGTTGCTTCGTCCACTTTCTGTTGAATGCCAATCCGAGTTTCATGGATGCTACTATGGATTTTCACTAACTCCTCGTACAATTGGTCTAATTGCTGTTGATTTGATGTAGTATCTACCTGTTTTGTATCTTTAACGCTTTGGATTGCTTGTTTAAGTTTCGTTTCTACCTCGTTTAAATTCGAGACTACTTCTGAAATAATATCGGTGGTACGCTGAATATCAGTAAGTTTCCCTTGTAGTACAATCACTTTGTCTCCGGCGTCCTTTATAATTGGCAAACTAGCTTCAGCCTTCAAGATACTGGTGCCGGCCTGCTGGATTTCGGGTATTCTTTGTTCAAGCTCAATAATTTTCTGTCCCTTTGCTTGTATTTCGGGCAGCCTCTCCTCCAGTTCAATCGCCTTTTTTCCCATTTCCTCAATCTGCGGTAATGCTTTTTCCAATTCAAAGATTTGTTTCTCAACATTATGAATGGAAGGCAATGCTTGCTCAAGCTCAATACCTGCTCTATAAAATACAGAGAATATCTCATTTCCCACCGTTTTAATAAACGCCTGGCTAATTTGTGCCGTAACACTCGAAGCCCCTGAGTTTGCAATTTTCGGCGCCACGGCATTGATTTTTTCGTTAACAGCGAACTCTATGTTTGGTTTTTGGGGGTTCACTTCTAAAATACTCGTAAGTTTCTTTGAAAAATCCTTTGGGATAATGAGATATGCATAGTAATGCCCTTTCTCTACGCCACTCTGTGCATCGCTCCGATTCACAAAAACCCAACCAAGCTGGTGATTCTTTTTTAGGCTTTTTACAGTATCATTTCCAACATTAAATTTCTTCCCACGAATTTCCGCTCCTTCATCCTCGTTGCTAACAGCCACCCGAATCCCCGATGTATTGCCGTAAGGGTCCCACATCGATTTGATATTAACCCATGCATAGGCAGAAGGCAGGATCATTAGTGCCCCAATTAACAAAACTACAATTGGAACTCTAAATATATTTCTCCAATCTGTTTGGTAAATATGAAAAATCTTCCCCACTATTTCCTCCACCTTTCACTAGTAGTCCATGATCTTATCTTCCTACTATCTACAAGAAAAGATTCAGGAAATAGAAACGAAATGCACAAAGAGGGCTGCCTAAGAAAATTTACTTAGGCAGCCCTCTTTGTTTTACTTCTTATTGGGTTCCACATCAGTCGTGGGATTATAGTTATATTTTGAACGGTCGACAGGAATAAACGTTTCAGGTTTGTAGAAACGTAATAAATCTCCATTTACAACTTTATCTGATAGCTTTAATTTATATTCGACGATTTTCTGATCTTTCTTAGCTTCTTCGGTTTTAGCTTTATCTAATTTCATTCCCGTTTTGGAATCATAGTACTTACCATCAATAGAGGTGATAGTTGAACTTACAAAGCCTCCATTTCTGAAAGGAACTACATCATCATGCTGCTCAGATAATAGGTCGGTTCCAAATTGGACATATTCTTTTGTGTCAGTTCCAAGCAAGTGAAGAAGAGTTGGAAGAAGATCGATTTGACCACCGTATTCGTGGTTTACTCCACCTTCCATTCCTGGGACACGAATAAATAATGGCACGCGCTGTAATCCACTATTTTCAAATGGTGTAATTTCTTTTCCCATTACCTGTGCCATTGCTTTATTATGATTTTCTGAAATACCATAATGGTCCCCGTACATCACAATAATGGAACGATCATATAAACCTGATTTTTTCAGATAGTCAAAGAATTGCTTCAATGCTTCGTCCGCATATCGTGCAGTTTGAAAATACCCATCAACCGATTTATCACCCGTTGTACCTGGTGCAATCGTTGCGTCTTCTTCATTAATCGGGTACGGATAATGATTCGATACGGTAATAAATTTTGTATAGAATGGCTCTGGTAAAGATTCCAAAAGTGGAATCGATTGTTCATAAAATGGCTTATCCATCAGTCCATACTCAGCTAGATCTTTAGAATCTATTTGATAGTAGTTTGAATCAAAGAACTTGTTAAAACCAAATGATGTATAAATTTCATTACGATTCCAGAAGCTTCCTGAATTCCCGTGAAATACAGCAGACGTATAGCCTTGCTGACCTAGTATTGCGGGAGCAGCCTCATAGGTGTTTAAACCTTTTGTCGTATATGCTGACCCTTGAGGTAATCCATATAATGAATTTTCTAACATAAATTCAGCATCCGACGTTTTACCTTGTCCTGTTTGATGGAAGAAATTATCAAAGTAAAGTGTATTTTGATCATTCGTTAATGAATTTAAAAATGGTGTTACTTCTTCCCCATTCAACTTGTAATTAATAAGGAAGTTTTGCATTGATTCAAGATGTAAATAGATTACATTCATTCCTTTTCCAGCACCAAAGTAAGCTGGATTTGGCTTTGCATAATTCGATTTTGTATAGTTAACGACTTCAGTAATATCATCACTGCTCGCCATAACCCTTTGAGCGGATGCTTTCGTACTTTGAACGGCATCATAAATGGTGTAATTGTACATACCTAAATATTTCACGATATAGTTTCGGTCAAATCCTCTAGTTAATAATTGAGGACGGTCTGTTTCAGCTAAAGCTAGGTTTGCACTAGAAATAGCAAGCGCCATTGAAAATAAGGCAGCCACTTTTCCGCGATTCATGTCATTGGCCTCAATTTTCACAAACCGTAAAACAAGTAAGGCAGCCAAAATAATGATATCAATGAAGAATAAAAAATCATACGGTTTTAATAGGGACGTCACACTTCCGCTTACATCGCCAAAATTTTGTGTCTGCGTTAGAGTCGGTAAGGTAATAAAATCATTAAAAAATCGGTAAAATAGAATATTCGCATATAATAGAAACGATAAAAGAAAATCGATGACAATCAGCCCAATATACTTTTTTCTACCTTTTAAAAAGAAAGAAAGTCCTAAGAAAAGTAAAGAAGAACCGAGCGGATTTATAAATAATAGAAACTTCTGAAGAGAATTTTCAATTCCTAAGTCAAATTGCGTTAATTGAACGATATATGTCTTCATCCATAGGAAAAATACAGTCAAAAAGAAAAAGCCAACATATTTATTAAAAATACTTTGACCTCTTTGAAATACGTTATTCATATAGCACCTGCCTTGTAATCTATGATTATATAATTTCAGTCATTATTTTAAAAATAATGGGTGGATACTGTTCCCAATAGTCTATCATCTATTTTAGCATTTAAATATGAACAATCCATGAATATTTTAAAAATAATTAAATTAGGCAACACAAGAATATTACTATACTCCATTTTTTTTAAATGTCAAGGACTCTGTAAAAAAATAAGAAACTGATCCTACCGTTAATGTTGCGTTAACGGAGAATCAGTTTCTATTCATTTTATTTTACTTATAGGCACGGTTAAACTTGCCTGTTGATTTCCGTTCCAGGCGCGTACGGTCCGCGGGCGGTCCGGGGAGTCTCCTCGTCGCTGCGCTCCTGCGGGGTCTCCCCTGCCCCGTCCTCCCGCAGGAGTCTTCGCGCCTGGAACGAAGGTCAACAGGGTGCCAAAATCAACAATAAGTTTTACCGTTGCTTACTTATAGAACTTTCTCTACTTGCTTCTTTTCTTTTCGCTTCATTTTCATTAGTGTTTCATAGACAATTGGCACAATTACTAATGTAAGCAGGGTAGAACTTGTCAGTCCACCGATAACGGTGACACCTAATCCCTTCGAAATTAGTCCACTTCCTTCCATACCGATTGCTAGTGGTATAAGTGCACCAATTGTCGCAATTGCTGTCATAAGAATTGGGCGAACACGTGTCCCAGCTGCCTCAAGAAGGGCTTCTCGTGTCGATAATCCATCATTTTCTTTATGAATGACACGATCAATTAATACGATTGCATTCGTTACAACAATCCCAATTAACATCAAGGCGCCAATCATTGCTGAAACACTTAAGGTTTCGCCAGCGATCAATAATCCTAATAACCCGCCGATAATGGTAAATGGCAACGAGAATAGAATCGCTAGTGGTGCTAAACCTCCACCAAATGTAATAACGAGAACTAGATAAACAATTGCAATGGCTGCAAGCATTGCTAGGCCTAACTGTGTAAAGGATTCAGCAATATCTTCTGATACTCCGCCTACAGATATATCCACGGTCGATGGCATTTTTAACGTATCTACTTTCTTTTGAACAGCCTTCGAAACTTTTGATACATCTTTAGTGGTAATTTCTGCACTTACACTTGCATAAATACGACCATCACGCCTTGTAATCGTGTCAGAAGTGTTTCCCACTTTAACGTCGACGACATCCTTAATGGGAACTGTCATACCCAAAGGGGATTGAAGCGTTTTATCTGTCAATTCATTAATATCTTCATATTCATCTTTCTCAACCTCTAGATAGACCTTCATTTCTTTGCTGTTATTTTCAATCGTTGTCAATACTTGACGTTGGCCATTTCCAGCTAGGCCCATTCCAACCTGTGCTGCAGTAAGACCTAATTGGCTTAACTTTTCCTGATTAGGAACTAATGTGTATTCTTCATACGTATCCGAGATACTCGTTTTCACATTTCTAAGGGATTCGTTTTTCTTAAAAATCTTCGATATATTGTTCACGACTGGTTCAATTTCATCCATATTGTCACCATAGACGTTAAACGTTAGAGCATTCGATGATCCCATGCCAGAGAAATCTTGGCTTGCCCATTCACCTTTATCTTTTCGTTTCTTTAGGTCATTGATAACCTTTTCGGTTTCATGTGAAAAGTTTTTAGTATCTTTGTCATATTCAACAAAAAACATGGCAGAATTACTTTGCCCTGGATTCATTGGATTTTCTCCGCCAACAGAAAACTGAATGGTTTTTACTCCTGTTCTTTCCTCAAAAAATTCTTCTGCTTCTGTTGCAATCCTCTCAACTTCATCCAATGTTTGGCCTGGTGCCGGTTTGTATGTGGCAACAACCATTTTCTGCTCATCAGAAGGAAGGAAACTTACCCCAATGACCGGTACAAGGAACAAGCTGCCAACTAACAGTAAGATAGCTAACCCAAAGGTAATAATTTTATGATTTAACGACCAATTAAGAACCTTTTTATAATTTGAAGCTAATTTACCCGGTTTATTTTCAACATGCACTTGTTTCGATGAAATTCCTTTTTTAAATAAGGAATGAGCCATCATTGGAACAACCGTAATCGCTACTAAAAGAGATGCCATTAATGCGAAGACGATCGTTAATGCAAATGGTAAGAACATTTCCCCAACAGGACCTTTTACTAATCCTAATGGAAGGAAAACAGCAATTGTTACAATCGTTGAAGAAAAGATCGGCATAAACATTTCTCTAGTGGCTGCCACAATTAATTCCTTACCACTAAGTGTTTCATTCTTAAGAGACATTCGTCTAAATATATTTTCGATGACAACAATTGAATCATCAATAACTCGACCGATCGCAACTGTCATTGCCCCGAGTGTCATCATATTTAGCGTAATATCCATTTGTTTAAGAAGTAAAATAGCTATTAATATCGATAAAGGAATAGAAATGACTGAAATAATTGTTGTCCGAAAATTTCTTAAGAAAAGCAATATGATAATCATGGCAAAGATCGCACCAAATATCGCTTTATTAAGCATTGTTGCAACTGATTCTTCGATAGGTTTCCCTTGATCAAAAATCGTCGTAACTTTTAACCCATCAATCTTAGCTTCAAAACCACTTAGTTTTTCTTTTACTGCGTTAACAACATCTACTGTATTTGCATCTTGTGCACTTGTAATTTGCACACCGATTGATTCCTCACCATTTGTCCTGGAAATAGATTCGGCTTTCCCTACTACTTCAATTGTTGCTATATCTTTAAGTTCTACAGTAGGAATCGATGCTGGTACCTGTGCTGTTTGATTGCCTTGGCTAACTTGGCCGCTTGTCATACCTTGTTGTACCTGACTTTGTTGACCACCCGTCATTCCTTGCTGTGGTGCACCTGTAGATGGGACTACGGGAATTTTTATTGCTTTTAGGTCATCGATCGATGTCACATTCCCATCAATGACAACTGACTTTTGCGTATCTTTAAATGTGTATAAACCTAATGGAAACTTAACGTCTGTAGCTTTAATTAAATTCTTAATTGTTTCTTGGGTTAAACCATATTTCTTTAATTTAGTTTCATCAAATTTCAATTGAACTTCGTCAACTTGTTGACCTGATATTTGAACGGTTGATACTCCTTCAACACCCTCAAGTTCTGGAATGATCTCCTCTTCAGCTGTTTTTGTTAATTCTGCCAAAGATTGGTCTGAATTTGTAATACTTAAGGACATGACTGGAAAGCTTGAGAAACTCATCCGGGAAACTTTTGGTGCCTCCACTCCATCAGGAAGTTCTAAATTGCTTAATGCTTCTTTTACTTCATTTTGAGCTTTTTCCATATCTTTATCAAAATTGTATTCTATTTGTATAGATGAAGCATTTTGAAACGAAGAGGAACTAACAACAGAAACCCCGTCTAAATTCTCCACACGCTTTTCAATCGGTTCAGTAACTTTCTCTGCTACTTGTTCAGGTGTTGCACCTGGATAAACAGCCATTATTGAAACAAGCGGGGTACTGATATTAGGAATGGTTTCTAGTTTCATGTTCATCCCAGAATACAATCCAGCAATTGTAATAATAATGGTTAACAGCCATACGGCAAATTTGTTCTTCAATGAAAACTGAATGATTTTCTTCATATTTCGCTCCTTCTTTTACCTTGTTGACATTTTGGTTTGATTGGAATAGGATTGACTATACGGTCACATTAGACATAATAATACTGACCAATAGGTCATAAGTCAATGATAATAAATTTTTAAAATAGGAACATCAATTAATGGAGGGTTTATTTTGACGGAAAAGGAGAAAGTAATCATAAAATCAGGGATGAAGCTTTTTGCTCAAAAAGGTTTTTCCTCTACTTCAATACAAGAAATTGCAACAGAAAGCGGTATTTCTAAAGGAGCTTTCTACCTGCATTTTAAGTCAAAGGATGATTTATTACTCGCAATATTGGAATATATATTCGAGACCATCGATTCAAGTCTGTTAGATTTTGAAAACCAGGGTTTATCTCCCCGAGAAAAATTCATCAAGCAACTCACTGCTTTTTTCGGAACCTTTATTGGACATAAAGAGTTTTTAATCATGCTCTCCAAAGAACAAGCCATCCCAAGAAATGAAGAAATTAAGAAACTTTTTTTCAAAAAGCGCTTTGAATCTCATTTATTATATCGTAAAGGATTAGTTTCTATTTATGGATCAAACACAGAGCCTTTCTCAATTGATCTGGCATTTATTCTTGAAGGGTTGTTTCAATCGTATGTAGGGTTATTGATAATGGAACCAGCGGAGTTTGATATTGAAGAGTTATCCCACTTTTTGATGCGAAGGATGGATAGTATCGTAAAAGATATTTCAAACGAAGAACCCTTCTTAACTGAGGAAAAGCTGGGAAACATTATCAAAAACTCTAAGCAATTTTTTGAACCTGTAAATCTAAATAATATTGTTGAAAAGATGAGAAATGAAATCGATCAAATGGAAAATAGAGAAGCGTTGGAAATTTCATTGGATGTCCTTGAAGAGGAAATGAGTAAACAGAGCCCTCGTCTTCCTGTCATTAAAGGGATGCTTTCTAACTTTAAAGGAATTCCAACACTTGAAAAATACACCAAGGAAATTGCTGATTTTTATGACTTTGACATATAGAGGATATGTTTCAACTATCCTTTACTATAAAAATTATTGACTGACCAGCCAGTTTTATTGTATATTTTATGACGGTACTTAATTAATAGCATCCAGATAGGAGAAAACGATATGGAGATAGAAGAAAAACAGATAAACACAAAATTAATCATTACCGGTTTAATTATTGGTATGTTTTTCAGTGCTTTAGAACAAACCATCGTAGGAACAGCCATGCCTACGATTATTTCAGAATTAAATGGCTTTACCATTTTTGCATGGGTTACTACCGCCTATATGATCACATCGACAACGGTTGTCCCAATCGTTGGGAAACTATCTGACTTGTACGGTAGAAGGTTCCTCTATTTAATCGGAACGATTATTTTTATTATTGGTTCAGGTCTGTGTGCAACTGCAACATCAATGGAACAGTTAGTTATCTATAGAGGTCTTCAAGGGATCGGCGGCGGGATGATCATGCCCCTGTCTCAGACTATCATTGGTGACATCTTTACTGCTGAACAACGGGCCAAGTGGCAAGGAATTTTTGGTGGACTTTTTGGTTTAAGTTCAGTTATCGGTCCTTTCTTAGGTGGATTAATTGTCGATAGCATTAGCTGGCACTGGATATTCCTGATTAACGTTCCCTTTGGACTACTTTCCGCTATCTTAATCTTTATAGGATTCAAACACGAAACAGTTGCAAGTAAAGGCAAAGTTAATATTGATTATTTAGGGATTATCACATTAATTCCTGCCATTGTCCTATTATTGTTAGGTTTGACATTCGGCGGGGATAAATTTGAATGGGCCTCAACCTCATCTTTCCTTATTTTCGGTGGTTCCATTATGCTGCTTATCATTTTCGGTTTCATTGAACGAAAAGCTATTGAACCAATTTTGGATCTTTCATTTTTTAAAAACCGAACATTTGCAACGATGAATGCTTTAGGATTTTTACTTGGGCTTGGTATGTTTGGGGCCATTATGTTCGTACCTATGTACATGCAAGGTATTCTTGGCGTTTCACCAACCCAGGCTGGTACTACTATGACTCCAATGATGATTGCTATGATTGCTGCAAGTATAATTGGCGGGCAACTATTACTAAGATTTAGCTTTCGCTCTGTACTAACAGCAGGTATGCTGCTTGGTGCTTTAGGATTCTTTTTAATGAGTACAATGGGCATCGATTCAAACGAATACACTGCTTATGCATATATGGTTGTTCTTGGTTTAGGGATGGGCTTAGTGATGCCTACATTAATGATTGCGATTCAAAATGAATTTCCAAAATCCCAACTGGGAACTGTTACATCAGCTTCCACCTTCTTTCGCTCCATAGGTGGAACAATTGGGATTACCGTTTTAAATTCTATCATGAATCACACACTTAAAGGAGAAATGGTTACTGCAGCTAATGATGCTGAAAATCCAATAGCTCATAAAGCATTACAAGCTCTTTCAGAAAAAACGGATTCTCTATTCAGTTTGCTGCTTAATCCAAGTCTTCTAAAAATGCCAGAAGAAATCCAAAATAGCGTGATTCATGCTATTCAAATTGCCTGGTCCGATTCTTTTTCTACGGTTTTCTTGACAGGGCTCATTTTTATCGCAGTGGGGGTTTTTGTGGCTCTTGCTGTTGGCAAAGGTCGTATAAAACGAGATAGCGAACTTAATGAGAGCGGCGAACAACAAGTGACATCGTTTAATCGAGATGCAACTGAATCATAAGATGAAGAGGGATTCAAATTGAATCCCTCTTTTTCTATGTGAAATATTCTATTTTTGCTTGCGGAAAATAGGTGTTAATATATCTGCCAAGAGTATCTTTTATATCTTCTTGCTCTTCATTCGTATAGACGAATTTACCAATCCCGTAGCGTCCCCATTTCCATTTACGTTTGGTCTCATCTAATTCAAGTTTTGTCATCGGGTAATTTTTTTGAATCACACGCTTAGCTGGTTTTGTAAAACGATGCTGAATCATTTCAAAGGTTAAATCCTGTTTAGCCGACTCCGGAAGTTCCGCCTCCAGCTTTTCTAACATTTCTTTATATCCTTCCTTCCATCCCTCGTGCAGATATATCGGGGCAATAATGAAACCTAAAGGAAACCCAGCGCCTGCCACTTTACCTGCTGCCTCTATTCTATCGGGCAGTCTTGATGTTCCCGGTTCAAAGTTCTTGATAATATAATCGTCATTGACACTAAAGCGAAAACGAGTTTTTCCATTGTGTTTAGCATCAAGCAAATGGTCTACATGGGCAAATTTAGTGACAAAGCGGAGCTTGCCATATTCAGACTGTCCGAAAAACTCTATCGCCTTTTTTAATGTATGGGTCAAATGGTCAACGCCTACGATATCGGATGTACAGGAGGCTTCAAACCTGGTTGGTTCAGGTGCACGTTCTTTCATGTAATTCTCTGCAGCCTCAAAAATATCTTCAAGATTGACATAGGTACGAATATAAGGTTTACTGCCCATAGTTGTCTGTAAATAGCAATAATGGCAATGGCCCATACATCCTGTCACAAACGGGATGGCATATTCTGCAGATGGTTTGGAGGTATCAAACTTTAATGTTTTCCTTACCCCAATGACCAACGTGGATTTGGCGGTGCGGTATTTTTGAAAGTCATTATCCCCAGGTAAATTTCTTATTTGATTGTGTGAAGTTGTTTCCCTTATTTCAATGCCCATATGTTCAAATTTGGCAATTAACTCTTTCCCAAGTGGATATTCCAGTGCACTTGGTTCAACGTAAACGAGTTGAGGAACAAAAGGCTTAACCATAATAATCCCCCATCTCTGCCATTCCAAACACCTCCTGATAAGCAGATTCCGCCTCATTTGCCGACGAATAGACAGCAATTTCATCTGTTAAGGGGTAATAGGTTTCGTAGACAAAAAGTGCTAGTTGATCAGGGTTCTCAGGATTCTGCACAACTGCGGCTTCTTGGATATTGGCTACATCCTGTGCATGCGGGTTCCGAATAATTATATGGACGATTTGTCCTGGTTTGTATGATTCCATTTTTCCACCTAATCCTTTCATATCTAGGTTTTCTATTGATATTATTCTCCAGAGGAGATTTTTAAGTGGAACGAAATATTTCCATTTCCAACGTGGAACCTACAGCTTTAATGAAAGAGCATTGATGAAGAATAAATTTAGTATCTGAGGGAAATGTAATGATAGGTTTGTAAAATAAAATCTAGGGGATGCTGCCAGTGGCAATTTTTGTGTATCAGACATTTGAGATCAAACAGGATAAATTTAAAGAAGGTATTGAAAATTTAAAGGAACTAAAAACATTCAGAAATGAGAATTATGATCAAAATGTGGAGATCTTAACACCCGTTTCAGGTGAGGATCATACATACGCACTACTTACCAAATATGAAGGCTTAGCTGAAATGGAATTACAAAACAAAAAAATGTTTGAGGATGAGGAATACTTAAAGCTTATTGGAGACTTTTTCCTACAAAATATTGTTCAAGGCAGTATGTATACGCAAATTTATCGTGCTCTAAGTGAGAAGAAAACTGATAAAAAACAATCGTAGATTTTTGTAAAAGGGTGCCGGTTAACTTTCGGTCGTCAATAACCCCTATTGACTATAGTAACCTTCCTTTTTTCTCACTATCAGTCGTCAATAACCTCAATCGGAACTTTTCCGATTTTTAATATAAGAAAAACACGACTGATCACTAGCCGTGTTTTTTCTTGTTCATCCTATGAAGAAGATTTAACCGTTATTGGGTTATTGTATCTTCCGAAGAGGTTCCCCTAAACATTCCAAAAAGAAATCCTACTACTAAACCGATAAGGGCAGGAATAATCCACCCAAGTCCTTCCATGTAAAAAGGAAGAATATCAAGTACCCCATTCCATTTATTTGCAAGGAAAGTTTTATTAATCGTATCTATGATACTAAAAAGGGCAACAAAACTTACAACATAGATATAAATCTGCGGATATCTTTTAATAAAATCATCGATGAGGCCTAAAAAGATAATTACGATCGCCAACGGGTAGATCATCCCAAGTATCGGAACGGAAATCTGTAATATTTGCGTTAATCCTAAATTTGCAATGGCGGTACTCAGAACAGATAAGATAATAACCCACTTCTTATAATCTATTTTTGGTATGGCATTTGCGAAAAATTGACTGCAGGAAGTAACTAAACCAATTGACACGCAGAAACATGCAATTGTAAAGACTAAGCCTAAAATTAAGGTGCCGCTTTGACCAAATAAGTGAGTCATTACATTGGACAATATTTGTGCCCCATTTTCCGTTTGTCCTAAAGACGAACTTGCTGCCCCTAAATACCCCAATATTAGATAAATCACGGTTAGCAGCAATCCAGCACCTAATCCTGCGTACATCATGTATAAAGATCTTTTTTTGTTGTCGTGGACACCTTGTGCTTTTAATGTGTTTGCAATCACGATACCAAAAGCTAAAGCAGCAAGTGCATCCATAGTTAAATAACCATCTAACACCCCTTGAAATACAGGGTTTGTCTCATAATTTCCCTTCGGTACTGCAAATGTACCCATTGGGTCAATTAAGCTCTTTATAAAAATAATCGTAATTAAAGCTAAAAGAATAGGAGTCAATAATTTCCCGAAAAGGTCAATAAGTTTCGACGGAAACATACACAACCATGCCACTAATCCAAAAAAGATGATGCTATACACTAACAAAGAAACAGGGTTGCCTACTAAATGTCCTGGCAAAAAAGGAGCTAACCCCATTTCAAACGCAAGACTCCCTGCACGAGGAATAGCTAGTCCAGGTCCGATAGCGATATAAATCAAAAATGGGAAAATGAAAGCAAAAAAAGGATGAACCCTTTGGTTTAGCTCGTTAAAGCTTCCTGCCTTTGCAACCGCTATAACGCCTAAAATAGGTAGTCCAACAGCTGAAACTATAAAACCAGCAAGAGCTGTCCAAAGATGAGTACCCGCTGATTGCCCCAAAAAAGGTGGAAATATAAGGTTACCTGCACCGAAAAACATTGAAAAAAGCATAAAACTAATAAAGACAATTTGTTTGGCAGAAAAATTCATTAAAAATCTCCTTTAAGAAAAAAAATATTATTCCATAATAATAAACTATATTTGCCCTTTGTTGGTATATTTATTTTTAACAACTAATTAATAAAAATCCTCTTTCTTATTTTTTCGAAAGAGGAAATTAACTGTTTCTTTATCTAATTCAAAAATAATCTGAGAAATAGGGAGTCTGTCGTTCAATTAAATTTTCCAATATTCCCACGGTTTGGTCATTGCTGGTTAATCGGCCGATAGCTGCCAAATAGGATGGTCGTTTGTACCCGAGTAACATTGTCGTCAGTGTCTGGATATCAACAGCCACTAGAGGCTGATCCTCACTTTGAGTTAGTTCTCCCTGACCTGTGGCGGAAACATGGAGTGTGAATAACCCCTGGTTCCACTCAAGTAGTGGATCATTAAGCAAAATCGTCATGTTTATATCTATGCCTGGTGCTCTAAACGGGTATTGATATATAAACTGTTTAACATCCACAATTCTTGCCATAAAATAGGGTGCGATTGTTTCTTTTATATCCCCGTCTTCCAGCCAAAATGCCAATGGTTCATCCGTATAGATGGCCCCTAAAACTTTAGAAACCATAGAAAAATGGGCACTGATGAAATTCCAAAGTCCAATCCGCGCCTCTTCATTTATATAGACCATTTCTTTTATATGAAGCACATCATGTGAAATCCAGTACAACAGATACCCTTGGGGCTGGTGGGAACTATCATAATAAACAGCTGCTGTTAAATCCTCCAAATCCCATCGCCAATACTCCTCCCAGGCCAAATTATTTCGAATCATAGCGGCATGGCGTTTTCTAGAAAAGAGTTTGTAAACCGTTTTAATATCAGGATGATCGGTAGTTAGCCGATCAACATAGCCTGACACTTTTTTTACCTTAGGCAATTGATAGTCTTTGACTTCGAAGGTCATCTTATCAGAAATAATCTCCCAACCTCTTTTACGGTAAAAAGGCAATGAATAGGGGTATAAATAGGAAATAGATTGCTTCCTTTCCTTCATATCCGCTAGTGCCTGCCAAATCAACTTATTCATTAGGCCCAAGTTTGCGTATTCAGGGTATGTACCGACGCCTGTCAAACCACCCATCTCAAATGTGCGCCCAAAAATATTTATTTGAAAGGGATAAACAGCTATTTGGGAAATCAATTTTTCTCCATCAAACCAGCCTAACACATCAGCCTGTTCCAAAACGGGAAGTTTTGCTAATGCTATTTCACGTTCCTCCCAACCCACCGTTTGTAAGTCTTTTTTGGTCACTTGGAACACATAACGCAATAACTCGTTGAACTGCCGCCAATGTTTCGGTTCCACTTTCTCCATCTTGAGCCTGTCCAATCGACTCATACCATTACCTCCAAAAATAATAATCTTACTCTAGGTTCATGTATTTTGTGTAAATTTATGTAAGGCTATTAAAAAAACTGACTCAAATTTCCCTATTGTCACAAGAAATTTAATAGATGTACTTATTTATTAAATAATAAAAAGTTGCTCAGCAGTTGAGCAACTTTTTTAAAATTATTATTTAATACCGAGCGCTTTTTTCGTGGCTGGCCCCACCACCCCATCAACTGTTAATTTACGGGCCTGTTGAAATTTGCGGACTGCACTATCTGTGTTTGCTCCAAAGACACCATCTACACCTTTTGTACTATATCCTAGTGAAGTCAGCTTGCGCTGAAGTTCTTGGACCGCAGGACCCCGACTGCCTTTTTTAAGGATTTCGCCACTGGTACTAACAGGAACAGATGGTGCACTAGACCCGCCATTAACTTTATACCCATTGGCAGCCGCAATTGCATTGAAGGATTTCCCTGACGATGTGATGATTACTGGGGTACCAGTTGGTACTTGATTGAACAGCCATTCTACTTCATTATCATACATCCGAATACAACCGCTGCTTACGTACCCTCCAATGGAGGCGGGATTGTTGTTACCATGAATAGCATATGTCGTTCCCCAGGTTCCCCGGGCGTTCAAACCAAGCCAGCGGTTACCGAGTGGATTACGTGGATCTCCACCTGGAATATGTCCCTTATAATAAGGCCTGTTCTTAATCTTAACTACAACCTTGAACTTGCCTTCTGGTGTATACGATCTTTTTCTCCCTGTTCCTACTTTAAACTGTTTTTTAAACACTCCATTTTCAAAGTACGCAAGCCGGTTGGTAGTCTTGTTAATAATAATCAACTTTCCACTGGAGGCTGCTGAACCTGTCGGAACACCTACAAAAAAGCTAGACAGCATAAAAAAAGCAAATACAAAAAAAACCAACCATTTTTTGGGCAATTGAACCCCTCCTATACGACATAAATACTAATCCGTGTATCATATGTCGGAAGGGCTTGTACACATTACAATTTTAATAAAGATATTACAAATTGGGCAAAGAGTAGTTTAGTGCCGATATTTCCCTCTTCACGGGAATCAGAAACACCTATTAATCTTATAAGAAAACCGCAAAACAAGGTTTTGCGGCCTATTGTACCCCATCCTTTTCAAGCTAAAGCCTTGTTCTTAGACTCCACAGCTCAGGGAAAAATTGTTGATCTAGTACTCTTTTTAAATAAGTCACACCTGACGACCCACCAGTCCCCTGTTTATGACCAATGATTCTTTCCACCGTACTCATATGATTAAATCGCCATAATTGCTGTTGATTGCCGATATCCACTAACTTCTCTGCCAACTCGTATAAGTCCCAATATTGATCAACATTTCGATAGACTGTTAGCCATGCTTCTTCGACACTAGCATTCGGTTCATAGTTTTTGGACAAATCCCGATGACGAACTTCATGATCAATAGGTAATCCACGCGCAACAAGAGCCTGTATCGCAGCATCATAAATACTTGGCTTATGAAGGGCCTCTTGCATTTTTTCATAAAGTTCTGTTTGATGTTGATAGACTGCTAATGTATGAGCATTTTTGTTTCCTAATGCAAATTCAATTAAACGGTTCTGATACGACTGGAATCCTGACGATTGACCCAATTTATCCCGAAACTCTAAGTACTCAGCAGGTGTTAGCGTCGAAAGTACACTCCATGACTGAATCAATTGCTGTTGTATCCTCGACACACGCGAGAGGATTTTGAATGATGGCTCGAGATCATTGTTTTGGATATACTCAATTGCTGCTGACAATTCATGAATGATTAATTTCATCCATAATTCACTGGCTTGATGGATAACGATAAATAACATTTCATCATGGTGATCTGACTGCCGATGCTGACTTGATAAGATTTTATCAAGATGAAGATAATCCCCATAGGACATCGCTTTTTTAAAATCCGTTTGAATCTCTTTCTCCAGTCCATTGTTCGTGTTTTTTTCTTGTGAATTCATGATATTAGACCTCCATCATTCTATTGTAGTTAAGTTATTTATGAGATTTTACCACGTTAATTTACCTTTTTGTTAAGAACAGCATCCGACTCGTTCTTTTCAGGATTGTTTCTTCTTTTATTAAGAATAAAGTAGGCTACAGATAAAAACAGTAACCAAGGAACACCGAATTGGAGCATGATTTTAAAACCTGTAAACCAAGTGGTGATCATTAAACTAAGGAGAAGGACTGCTCCAACAATCGTCAAATAAGGAAACCCAATCATCCTTACTGGTAATTTACGGCCGCCTGACTTCTCCCACTTTTTTCTAAAAAACAAATGGGAAACAAACACCATAAACCAGGTGAAGATGGCGCCAAACATAGAAATTCCCATCATAAAAGCGTAGGAAGAATCTGGTAATAACGCATTTACTGCAGCTGCAAGAAAAATCCCCAATGTAGAAATGGCAAGAGCACTCAATGGAACGCCTTTTTTACTTAAATGTCCTAAAAAGGCTGGTGCATGATTTCCTCTAGATAATGAAAACATCATTCTAGTAGATGCATAAAGCTGACTGTTCATTGCCGATAGTGCGGCTGTTAAAATAATAAAATTCATAATTCCACTAGCGCCTGGAATATTTAAGAGTTCCATCACTTTTACGAAAGGACTTTCCTCAACTCCTGCTGATTTCCATGGAACAATCATTAACATGATGCCAAGAGTAATAATATAAAATGTCGATAAACGGAAGACGGTTGCTTTCAGAGCTTTCGGCACAGCAACATCTGGGTCCTTCGCTTCGCCTGCTGTAACCGCAATCATTTCTGTTCCTAAAAAACTAAATAAAGATATAAAGATAGCCACCCACATTCCCCACCAGCCGAACGGTAAGAAACCACCAGCATTGACAAGGTTTTCAGGTCCCATATCCGGCTGAGCCGAGCCTCCAAGGAAAACATAAGCTCCTAGTAGAATAAACCCAACGATTGCACTGATTTTTATCATCGAGAACCAATACTCGAAAGTTGCAAATGTATTTACACTTGTTGCATTTACATAAATAAGGATAGCGGCGAACAATAAAATCCAGACAAACCCAGGCACATCTGGAAACCAATACTTCATATAAACGGCAATTGCACTTACTTCAACCCCTATAGCGAGAACGTTCGCAATCCAATAGGAATAGCGGACAAGATAACCTGCGAATGGACTAATATACTTCTCAGATATGGTTCCAAACGACCCTGATGTAGGATGGGCAACAGTCATTTCTGATAAACATCCCATTAAAAGCAAGACAATGAAAGCACCAATGGCATAACTGATTAATACACTAGGACCAGCTGTACTAATGGCCAGTCCACTACCAAGGAAAAGACCTGTTCCAATCGCACATCCCATCGCAATCATTGTTAGTTGACTGGTTTTTAATTCACGCTTTAGCCCTGATCCATTTCCATTTTTCAAATGATTGTTCGCCATATAATTCCTCCTCTTTCGATTAGATTAAGCTACAACTTCACGTTCATTTTTAAACAGTTCATATTGCTTCTCAAGCATGATTTTCTTAAGAATCTGGACTACTTCCCAAACCTCTGTATACGAGGTATAAAGTGCAACAGGAGCAAGACGAATGATATTTGGTGCACGGAAATCCGGAATCACACCATTTTCTTTCAACGCTTTACAAATTCGCGCGGCTTCTTTATGTTCTAAACTTACATGGCCACCTCGACGGATATCTTCGCTAGGGTTTCCAATTGTAAACCCCGAATCTGCTAATTCTTGTTTCAATAGGTCCATTAAAAATTGATTTATCTTTAATGACTTAGCACGAATATTTTCAATCCCAGCCTCTGCAAAAATCTCCAAAGCGCCAAGTAATGGGGCAAGACTCAACACATGCGGTGTCCCAATCTGATAGGCTCCGGCCGAATCAGCAGGTGTTAAAGAATGCTCCATATCGAATTGTTTCTCTTTTTTGGAACCAAACCAGCCAGCCAATCCAGGGGCTGTGCCAAAATGTTTGGAATTCACATATAATCCTCCAACACTTCCTGGACCACCATTTAAGTGTTTATAATTGCACCAGTAGGCAAAATCAACGCCCCATTCACTAAACGAATGTGGAATCGCTCCGATCGAATGACATCCATCAAAACCGATTAATATCCCTCTTCTGTTCGCTTCCGCTGTCAGACGCTTCATGTCCAAGATTTGGCCGCTTCGATAGAGTACTGTTGGCAAAATGATAAGCGCAATTTCATCAGTCATCGCTTCGATAATATCTTCTTCCTCTAAAAAGCGACCATCCCGACTTTTTACACGAATAAGATGTGTATCGGGATCAAATCCATGAATACGTAGCTGACTTTGAAGTGCATAAATATCTGATGGAAATGTTAATTCGTCAGCCAATATTTTAGTCCGTTTCCCTTCTGGCTTATAAAAGGTAGCAACTAACTGATGCAAGTTGACAGTTGTGGATCCAGTTACAATCACTTCATTAGCTAAAGCACCTACTAACGGAGCCACCATCTCTCCTAGTTTTTCCGATAAAAAAAACCAAGGGTGTTTCCCATTTGTCCACCCGTCAATTCCATGCTCTTTCCAATCATTTAAGGACTCCAAGAGAGTCCGTTCTGCTCTTTTCGAAAAAAGCCCCAATGAATTCCCGTCCATATAAATGGAATTCGGCTTTATGTAAAATTCTTCGCGAAATCTCTTCAGGCTATCTTCTTGGTCCAATTGATGTGAATACTCTAAAGTCATCAGCATACTAATCCTCCTCTAATTTTTTTCTCTTTAGCTGGTGGGTGAAGATAATCTATGATTTACAAGAAAATGAGACACTACCTAGATCCGCAAATTGTGCCAAAATCGTATCACCTGCTTGAAAACTAATTGCTTCTGTTATCGCTCCGCTTAGAACGATATCACCTTTCTTTAATCCCCGCCCAGTTTCTCCTAGCTTGTTTACAGCCCATGCAACCGCAGCAGCGGGGTCTCCTAATACAGCAGCACTGGTCCCAGTTATTGCAACCTCCGAATTCTTAGACATGTATACGCCAATTTCTTTCAGGCTTAGTGCATCCGGCGATACCCATTTGTTCCCTACAATAAATTTGGAGGAAGAACAGTTATCCGCTACAACGTCTACCAGTGTAAACTTAAAATCTAAATACCGGCTATCAATTATCTCAATAGCTGGTGCTACATATTTCGTCACTTTTAAAATATCATCGGCGGTAACGCTAGTGCCTTGGATATCTTCATTAATTAAGAAAGCAATTTCCGGCTCTGCTTTGGGATGGATAAAACTGCTAAATTGGACTGGTTCCCATTCAGTTACAAGCATATCATCCATTAAGTAACCGTAGATTGCTTCATGGACACCCATCATCTCTTGCTTTGCCTTACTTGTTAAACCGAGTTTCACTCCAATTCGGCGAAGCCCCTCCTGTTCTTTTTGCTCAATTAATTTTTGTTGTATTTCATAAGCATGCTCAAATGTTAAATCAGGGTAACTAGTGGTGATTTTTTCGACTTCCCGCTTTTCCTTTTCTGCAGCTAATAGGTAGTCTACGATTTCTTGTTCTGTTCCCTGCAATATTGTCATAATGGAACCTCCACTTTTAATAATTTTATTCGAGAAATAACTTACTTACTTAAATGTTACAGATACATTACCTAATGGGCCAAAATCTGCTAGTATCGTGTCGCCTTCTTTTACTGCAATCGCACCAGAAAGTGCTCCGGGAAGAATTAACTCACCTGCTTTTAGAGTAATCCCAAATTCATGCAATTTATTGGCTAACCAAGCAACGGCTTGGGCCGGGTGTCCTAGAGCGGCCGTTCCAGCTCCTGTAGCCACAAGCTCATCGTTTTTATAAAGGACCATTCCTTGAGCTCGCAAATCCAAGCCTTCAATCGTGCTCAGCTTTTTCCCAACGACTACTCTAGCTGACGAGCCATTATCTGCCACCGTATCAACCAATTTGATTTTCCAATCTGAAATACGGCTGTCAATAATCTCAATGGTTGGTACTACATATTTCGTTGCCATTAACACATCTAGATAATTCACATTTGGACCCACCAAGTCTTCCTCCAAAATAAAACCAATTTCCGCCTCAACTTTCGGACTGATAAAATCAGCCATTTTCACCGTTGCTTCATCTGCTATTTTCATAGTATCTAACAGGTGGCCGTAATCAGGTTCATCGACGCCAAGCATTTGCTGCATCGCTTTACTTGTTAGCCCAACCTTTTTCCCAATCACTTTATGTCCTTCTTCTAACTTTTTACCTATGACTTCGAGTTGGATTTGATAGGCATCGCTTACATCCAACTCGGAAAAGCGCTCCGTTAGTGGTGCGACAGAATATTGATGATTTTCTGCGTCGATTAATTCTTTTGCAATCTTTTCTACTAATAATCCCATTTCTTCCTACACCTTCCTTTTCTATATTAATAGATAAAAAGTGGCCATTCAGCCACCTTTACTTTTATCTTATAATTTCATTGTGATCGTCTTGGCTTCCGTGTAAAATTCAAAACTATGACGTCCACCTTCCCGACCAATACCACTCGCCTTTGAACCACCAAATGGCGTTCTTAAATCTCGATAGTACCAGCAATTGATCCAGAATAAGCCTGATTCTATTTGAGAAGCGACACGATGAGCTCGTCTTAAATCATTTGACCAAACGACTCCTGCCAAACCATAAATCGAATCGTTGGCAATTTGAATCGCTTCCTCTTCCGTTTTAAATGGAATGACGACTAATACCGGGCCAAAGATTTCTTCCTGTGCAACTCTCATTTTGTTATTTACATCATAGAGCACGGTTGGCTCGTAAAAGTTTCCTTGTGACAATCCTGCCACACGCTTACCGCCTACAGCAAGTTTCGCACCTTCAGAAATTCCAATTTGCACATAGTTGTCAACCGTTTCTAAGTGACCTTTTGATATAAGCGCACCCATATCAGTAGTTTCATCCAATGGATCGCCCACTTTGATGTTCTTCGCAGCAGTAACAAATTTTTCTAGGAATTTATCATAAACCGATTCTTGCACCAATAGTCGAGAACCGGCTAAGCAGATTTCCCCTTGATTTCTAAAAATTGCTTCAATCGAGCCTGCCACTGCTTCATCTAAGTCAGCATCCTCAAATACAATATTAGCGGATTTTCCACCTAATTCTAATGATACTGGAATTAATTGTAATGCTGCATTTCTCATAACCGTTTTCCCAGTAGAGCTTTCCCCGACAAAGGAAATTCTGCGAACGTATGGATGAGTGGTCATTGCCGTTCCTACTGTTCCACCCGGACCTGTAAGTATATTCAACACGCCTGGCGGTAATCCTGCTTCGTTGGCAATTTCACCTAACATGACTGCACTAAGCGGTGTATAGGATGCAGGCTTAACGATCACGGTATTACCAGCGGCTAACGCAGCAGAAGCTTTCCATGTCATTTGCATGAATGGTAAATTCCAAGGAATAATTAAACTAGTAACACCAGCAGGAGCGTATTTGGTATAACTCATATGCTTGGATTGTTCGTAATGCTCGTGGTTGATGTATTTTGCCATTTCTGCAAAGAATCTTAAGTTTAATGCGGCGCGCGGGATATCAAAATCTCTGCTTTCTCTAATGGGCTTACCCACATCTAATGTTTCAATTAGCGCTAACTCCTCGACACGTTCCATGACAAGATCTGCCATTCTGCACAGGATCTTTGCTCTTTCTTCTACTGGCATTTTACTCCAAATACCACTATCATAGGTACGCTTTGCGACCTGAATCGCTCTTTCTACATCTTGCTCACTTGCACTAGCAACAGCAGCTAATTTTTGATTCGTGGCAGGATTAATCGTGTCAAAGGTTTCTCCTGAAATAGCGCTTAGATATTCTCCATTAATAAAAAGCTTGGCATCGTTAATTTGAAGTTGTTTTTCTAGGACGTTACTCACCAAGATCACCATCCTCAACTTCTACAATCATCTCAACTTCAACAGCGTTATCGTGTGGCAGCTGTGACATCCCAACAGCTGATCTCGCATGCCTTCCCTTTTCACCAAACACTTCCACCAACAAATCGGAGGATCCATTCATTACTTTAGGATGGTCTTTAAAATCCTGCGTGCTGTTGACCATACCAAGGATTTTAACAATCCTTTTCACTTTGCTAAGGTCACCCAGTTCATTTTTGACTACTGCTAATAGATTAAGCATACATTGTCTTGCTGCTTGATAGCCTACTTCTATCGATACATCTTCACCAAGTTTTCCACGGTATTCATCTGTACCTTGACCTGATGTGAAAATAAGATTCCCTGTCCGAACACAACTTACATAATTACCAGATGCGGGGCGGAGTGCCGGCAGCTTTAATCCAAGTTCCTCTAATCTCTCTTCTGGGGTAATCACCTTGTCTATCATCTTCTCATCTCATTTCCTATTAAATTAATAAATTAACCGGTATATTTAAAAATCTTAGTGCATTTTCACCTAACATGGCTCTTTTCTGTTCTTCGCTCAGTGTTAAGGTGTCATCAATAATCTTCCCTGGTGGAGTTTCCCGCAGTAAGAATGGGTAATCCGATCCCATGATGACTTGTTCAGCACCAAATTTTTCGACTAAGAATTTAATATTTACAGGGTTATTTACGATTGAATCATAGAAAAATTTCTTGGCATAAAAACTTGGAGGATGCTCCGTGAGCTGCAAATGCGGCCAAACATTCCAACCATGATCAAGTCTAGGGAGAATGTAAGGAAGTGACCCGCCGCCATGAGAAAAACAAATTTTAAGTTTTGGAAATTTCTCGATGACACCTCCTAGGATCAGACTTGCTGCAGCCAATGCTGTTTCACTTGGCATTCCAACCGTATACATTAAGTTATGGGAGGAAAAACGATCTCCACCCAGTGTTTCCCATGGATGAACAAATATGGGAACATTCCATTTCTCACACATCGCAAAGAAATCAAGTAATGATTCATCGTCTAAATTTTTGCCATTAATGTTTGTGCCAATCTCAATCCCTTTTAAGCCAAGTTGATGTATACAGCGGTCTAGTTCACGAATTGCTGCTTCGACATTTTGCAGCGGAACCGTCCCTAAACCAATAAACTTGGTGGGATGCTGGGCTACTGTTTCGGCGATAAAATCATTTTGAAATCTAGCCATAGCTACCGCTTCTTCTGTAGGAGCCCAATAGGAAAACGTTACAGGTATTGGCGATAAAACTTGTATGTCTACATTTTCTACATCCATATCGTGAATCCTTTTTTCTGGACTCCAAACTTGGTCGGTCACTTCTCGAAAAACCTTCCCAGCCACCATTATATTAGCACCGCAAGAGCAGGTAGGCTGGAGGACTGGCCACTTGTCGTTTTGGTACTTTTTCGCAAAATCAGGGAAATTTTCAGGGATGATATGTGTATGAAAATCTACTCGCATTTCCATTCACTCGCTTCTTCGGGCATAATATGTCCACAGTTCTTACAAGAGCGAAGCTCTAAATTACTGTTAAATCCATGAATCGCTTCTTTTACCTGGACTTCAATATTTGTCAATTGGACGGTAACGCGGTGCATTTCATGATCACATTCATCACAGAACCAAACAAAATCCTCTAATTCACCTTCACCTCTGTCACGTTCAATTACGATCCCGATTGTATCAGCGACCCGATGTGGGGAGTGGGGAACATTTGGAGGGAGATGAAATACTTCTCCTTCTCTCACTGTAATTACTTCTCTTTTACCTTCCGCATTAATAATTTCAACGTAGCAATCACCTTTTAATTGATAAAATATCTCTTCAGATGGGTCCACATGAAAATCACGTCGTTTGTTTGGACCCCCGAGGACCATGAACATTATTTCAGAATCCTTCCAAACTACTTTATTATTTACTGGCGGCTTAAGTAAATCCTTATTTTCTTCAATAAATCCCCAAAGGTTAATTGGTTTTAATGTGTTTGTCATAAAAATCTTCTCCTCTCAACTTTAAATACAAAAGCTTATCCATTTATTGTTGCAAATTTTTCCTCTGTTGATTTTAATGCCTCCTGCATGAAGACGACTTCTTTGGCTAAGGCAGTAATTCTAGTAAGAACCTCAGAATAGATAATTTCATTTTCTTTATTAAAATGATCGTTATTGACGTAGACATAACTTGGTGCCACAAAAGCCCGGAAAAATCCTGCGATTGGCTTCAATTGATTTTCAATCACAAGGAAATGCTGGTACGTTCCACCTGTTGCAACAAAACCAATTATTTTGTTGCGAATATCCTTTGGATTAATTAAATCAAATAAGTTTTTGAGCGGACCTGCTAATGATCCCTGGAAAATCGGTGTTCCGATAATATAGAAGTCAGCAGAATTAACAATATCGAGAACTTTTTTCGTATCACCTGTATAGGTTGAAGGATTTCTTCCATCACAGAACTGAACATCATAGTCTCTTAAATCAAGCAGCTCTACTTCAACGTTAGGATGATGTTTCTTTACTTCCTCTAATACCTTTTGAACAACAATACTTGTTTTTGCACCAATAATGGTGCCTGAAATTCCTAATAACTTCATAGAGTGAACTCCTTTCTAGTGCTGAGTAGAAAACACGTAGCCACATTTACTGTAGACCCGTCTAAAGTCCTAGTAACGAGTAGGACTGTTGGAAATCTCCCTCTGAAATCAACTGGCGGATTCTCGTCGATGAAATAAGTTTTCCGCCCTTACAATAAACTGGGGGAGTGATATTAATATGAAAATACTTTTCTAAAAGATTTACATCCCCAGCTCTATTCTTTCCAAAATGAAAATCAGAACCAACTGAAATCTCTACCGGGTTAAGTTTTGATAATTCACAAATAAAATCTTCAGGTGGCCGGGTCGCATACCATTCAGCAAAGCTGGCAACGATGACATAATCTACACCTAACTTCGCAATCCTGCTGATCTTTTCTTTAATTGGCGTCAAAATTTGAACGCCCTTAAAAAAATTTCGAGGAGGCGGGTCGAAAGTATATACAACGCTAGGAACCTGATAAACCCGACTCTTTTCCACAGCTTGCTTAATCACAGCTTGATGTCCTTTATGGACTCCATCAAAAGCACCAATAGCAATCACCGAACCAGATAATGTCAAAACTCCATCTTTTAGCGTTTGCATCGTTCACACCTCCTCTTACTTTTGATTTACTTTTATAAGCTTGTAACCTCATTTTTTCGATTAAATATTTTCATTGCTTCATCAGCCAGATCAAAGGAATTCTGCTTTTTGTGGTTGTTATAGAAAATCGCTCTTTTACGAATTGGATCGCCAGTATAATAGCGTTCGTATTGAAGAACTCTTTGTCCAAATGCCTCGCCACATAAATCCCATGCTAGCTTAAAGAGATGAACGCGCTCTTCCGCTGAAACTCCCTCTCTTCCAAGATAATACTTCTCTAAATCCTCTCTTAATTCCGGATTCTCGAAATCAGCATCTGTAGGAGACATGAGAAGTCCACCTGCACCAATGATTTGCATAACCTCAATCGCACGTGGGTACATTTTTGGCAGCAAACCTCTAATTGTTTCAAGTGGTGCATAGGCCGGCATCGCTTCCCCAGTAGCAGTTACTTCATGTTCATACTCTGAAATTCGGAGTAATGCCCTAATCGATTCAACCGATTGGACTAATTCTCCTAAATCATTTTGTACATTTAGGTAGGCATCCACACCGATGGAGTCGGCGATTTTACATGCCACTTCGGTTGCAAATTGTAGTTTAATTAACCCTCTTACACCAGACTGATGAGCTGGCTGCTGAGCAATTCCTGTTTTCGGATAGAGTAAATTGGCTGCTTCAACATTGTTATAAAGGAATACACGATCCCAAGGTACTAAAACATCATTAAAGACTAATACCGCATCCATTTCTTCGAATCTTGATGCTAATGGATGGTCATAAACCGAACGCTGTCCATCCTGCATCGCTTCACGGCAGATAATGCGTAGACCCGGTGTATCAAGTGGAAGTGCAAACGCAAGCGCATAACGTTCATCACCAGGCTTAAATCCAGGAAAAGAATAAACAATCACTTCGTCAGTGATCGGTGCAAGGGTAGCTAGCATTTTTGCTCCTCTTACAATTAAGCCATCAGGTGTTTCTTTAACAGCACCTAGATGGGTAAACATATCCTGTTGTTCGTGTGATGATTTGCTGCGGTCATTTTGCGGATTAATAATTGCATGAGTTAAAAATAAATCATTATCGCGGATATGCTTATAATACGATCGAATGTTTTTTCCCCATTCAGGATTGTATTTGTCCAGGAACTCCGAATTGCTCGCCATGGATGTAACGACGACATTTAAGAAATCAGGTGTTCTTCCCATTAATCCAAAGGTCGCTTTGGCAAACTCTTCGAAAGTTCTTCTCCGTGCTTGTAAATCTTGATAGCTTTTTGGTACCAAGAATGCATTCGAGATCCTATCTCCCGTTTCTTCACAAATATGAGTAATGTCCTCTTGAAATTTGGAGTCATGCTGCATATCATATAGCTTTGCAATTTGAAGAATTGGCTGATGAAAAACTGGCTCTTCAAAGATATTTTTTACTTTTTTTCCTGATAACCAAACTTCTGGATTTCGGGATTTTAATGCCTCGATATATTGTGCTCCTGTACGAATTCCCATAAAACATCCTCCTTTAATTTCATATTTTCATTATAAAATTGATTTTTTAAAGTCATTGTAGTCTGATTAACATTTTTTCTAAAAAAATAAAATTTTCATTTAATTAAAATAAATAAATAAAGCAGCTCACATCATACTGAATTCAAATGATGTGAACTGCTTTTCTTTTTATATATGCTAGACTTCATCCACCCAATATTGATTTTATATCTTTAATCTTTTACACTGTTGTTAAGTGGTTAACGCATATAAACTTTTTCCTTGCATTTAGATGTAAGCGTTAACAATTTAGTGTAACTATTTTATAGCATTTGATTAATTACATATTTCCTAGATTTACAGTTTTATTGTTTTTACATACATTTCACTTAGGAGTTGATTAGTTGGCGCTCTTGTTTGACAGTGATATTAATTGGGAATCATGCTTGCAGTTTGGTACTAGACAATTCTTCAAGGAGAAATCAGCTATTTACCAGCAAGGGACGCTCGGGGATGGATTTTATTATATCCAAAAGGGATTAATTAAAGTAACGACTACCACTTCGATTGGAAAAGAGCGTATGTTAAACATCGCTATTCCAGGGCAGCTATTAGGAGTTCAAGCGATGGACCGACAGCCACATTTTACTACCGCAACGGCAGTAAATGACTCTATTCTCTATTTTTTCTCATGTGAACATTTTCAAAAATTAATTAAAGCTCAACCTTCTATCCTTAACATTTTTATCAAAACCGTTATTCATAAAATGCACATATTAGCTGATAAAATTTATTTGGACTCGCTCACACCAGAACAACAACTGTCGGTGATACTACTAAATATTTGTTACGAATTTAAGAATTACGAAGTTCCTCTCACACAACAAGACCTTACAAAATGCACAGGCTTAACGAGAATCACCTTATATAAGATTATAAAACAATGGAAAGCTGAAGAAATTATGGAGATTCGTGGTAAGAAGTTTTTAATAAAGAAACCTGATGAATTAAAAAAGCTTCTTGGTAAGGTGATAATATGAAAAATCTTCGATATTCGTGGAGCCCATTTTTAAAATATGGAAAAAAACTAGAGATTGAGGAAAATTCAGTTGTATACCATCAGGGAAGTGAAGGCAAGGGTTTTTTCTACTTATCTAAGGGTGGGATAAAGATAACCCTTCTCTCACAAGAAGGTGTGGAACGGACGGTGAATTATGTACCAGAAGGAATGCTATTTGGGGAGCACGGTGTGAAAAATGAACCCTATTTAACCTCAGCCACCTCGAGTAGTTCATCTGAGATCTATTTTTTTTCTGATGAGACTTTATTCATGATTTGTGAGGAACATCCTGAGGTAGCGTGTATTTTCACCAACTCACTAATTTATAAATTTAGGATTCTTGCAGAAATTATTTCCTTTCTTAATTCGCCGATTGAGCAGCAAATGGCCCACTTCCTATTAAAGTTAGTAAGCGAAAATGGTAATTTTTCAATCGACCAATCTTCTTTTGCCCGTTACATAGGGACCTCTAGGATTACGGTAAATAAAATACTGAATAAATGGAAAAGCCAACAATGGATCCAAATATCAACCCGTACAATTGACATCCTAGATATTAAATCATTAAAAGAAATTCGAGACTCTGGTGCAATCGACATTTCGAACTTGGATGTATTAATGTTATCTCTATAGATGAAAGAAGCAGGTGCCATTAAGGTTTCCTGCTTCTTTTTACTAGTCTTCACAGTATTAAAATAAAATAGTCGACAAATATACAACCGTAGTCACAGTAATCATGCTTAGTAATGTAGACAATAAGACCACTTGTGCTGCATATTCTGGGTGATTTCCGTATTCTAACGCGAAAAGGGCACTGTTTCTTGAAGTTGGGAACGAGCTTGCTATAAATAAAGCCTGTGCCGTCGTTCCATCCAATTTTAAAAGTAATATTATGATCATCGCGATGGAGGGAGAAAGTATTAAACGGCCAAAGAGACTTAGAATAAGTGAGATGGAGAATCGATTTATTTTTAAAAAAGCACTTTGTGCACCGAGCGTAACCAGTGCCACAGCCACAAAGGCATTTGAAATATTTTCAAGCGGAGTCCACAAGTATTTTGGTATTTTGATAGAAAGTGAATTAAAAACCAAACCTAACAAAAAGGCATAAACAACTGGATTTTTCATAAATACTTTCATTGCTTGTAAACCTTTGTAATTTACTCTTATTGAATTAAACAACCCATATGTATTGGTAAGAAGATTTTGATAAATCATTACCACCACTTGGATGGATAAACCAAGTGGATTATGTTGAAATACAAGTTGACTTACAGGTAACCCAAAATTCCCAGAATTGTTTAGTATCACACTGTTTTTGAAGGTCGAAGATAGTCTATTATCAAATTTGGCTAATCGAGATATGATGGTACTGAAGAAAATTAGACAAAGACTTTGGACTACTAAGAAAGTAAGAATATTTAAGACTGTTTCTCCCTCCATTTTAGTCTGATAAATGTTGACAAAACTTACAGCAGGCATGAGCAAATAGTTATTTAATTTTGATAATGTATTCATATCAAATGTAATTTTTCGATGAAGAAACGCACCAATTCCAATAAGACAAAAAACAGGTAAAATGACATTTAATATGATAAGAAGTAAAACACTCAAAAATTCCCCTCCAATTAAAACCTAATGCAGCGGGACTGCTATACTACAGCATATTGATACATAAGAAACCTCCTTGCTTAGTTGGAGTTTCCAACTAAGCAAAGGAGGTTACAGAGTCTGTTTAATAGTACCTATTTACCAGAAAATTCAGGATACTTTAGTGTCGTTATAGTAAATAACCTCTGAGAGAATCCTACAACCTTTTACTTTATTAAAAGCTTCTAAAGCTTCTTTTTCTGTATTATATTCAAACAATGCAGGGATTTTCCCTTCTGAATAGACAGTGAGTATCCACATAATCATTCATCTCCAGTCAAATTATTAAATGATTTTCATGAGAATTCAGCAAATTTAAATTAAAAGGGAAAAATGGACAAAATTATAGCAACAAAAATCATTGCCGCTGTGGATCCACAGGCCCATTTAAAGAATGTTCTCTGCAAGTCTCCGAATTCTTCTCCAACCATACCGACTAATAAGTAAGTCGAAGGTACGAGAGGACTTAATAAATGTACTGGCATCCCCATGAGTGACGCTCGTCCAATTGCAGCCGGATCAATTCCATATACACTTCCTGCTTTGGCAAGTAATGGCAAAACTCCGTAATAAAATGCATCGTTGGACATAAAAAATGTTAATGGTGCACTAATAATCGCAGTAATAATAGCAAAATGGGAGCCCAAAGCATCTGGAATATGAGAGATCATCGTAGTTGCCATAGCATCTACCATTTTCGTTCCAGAAAGAATACCTGTAAAAATACCTGCAGCAAAAACCATTGACACAACTGATAGTGCATTATCAGCGTAGTGCATAATCCGTTCTTTTTGTTCATTTAGATTCGGATAATTGATGGTGATCGCAATTGCAAATCCTATCATAAATAATACCGTTGTAGGCAGCATCTCTTGGATTAGTGCAACTAAAAGCAGAATAGTTAGCAGATAGTTTACAAGAATTAATTTGGGACGTTTAAGGAAAGCAGCCTCAGATGTAGCTGCCATCAAAGACAATGTGCTATAATCAATTTCCATAACACCTATCCGTTTACGCTCTTTTCTACCAAGACAGTAGGCCATAAATAATACAAACAACACTCCCCCCACCATACTAGGAATTACGGGAGTAAAAATATCTCCCATCTCTAGATGTAATGCTGTCATTGCTCTAGCTGTTGGTCCTCCCCAAGGAAGAAGGTTCATAACACCTGAAGATGATACAGCGATTCCTGCAAGTACCAATGGTTTCATGCCAATACGTTTATACAAAGGAAGCATGGCAGAAATGGTGATCATATATGTAGTTGTTCCGTCACCATCAAGGGAGATTATTAACGCAAGAACTGCTGTTCCAATCGCTATTTTTACGGGATCCCCTTTTACGAATTTCAAGATTGTCGAAATGATAGGATCAAAAACCCCTGCATCTATCATGATTCCAAAAAAGAGAATCGCAAATAGAATCATGATTCCCGTTGGTGCCACGCTTTTTATACCTTCAAGCGCCATTGGTCCCATTTCTTTTCCGAATCCGCCTATCAATGCAAATACAGCAGGTATCACCATTAGAGCAATCATTGCGGATAAGCGTTTTGTCATAATTAATACCATAAAAATAATAATCATTAAAAATCCTAAAGTTGCCAGCATCTTTTCCACCCCTTTTGTTTGTAAATTAATAATAATCTAAATATTCTAAGGTGAAAACGTTTCCAAAATAAAGTTATTATCGTACATTAATCTATATTTTGTTCATATTGTTCACGGTAGAATCCTATCTGACTACTGGAGTTTCCTTAAATGGTTTGCACATAAAAAAAGGATGCCTTTAGGCACCCTTAGATTGTCGAGAAAGGGTATTTTTCTCGGCAATTTTTTATTCTCAGCATTTAATTATTCATTGTACCTGCTAATGGGCCTGTTGATTTCCGCTCTAGGCACTTCGCTTTCCGCGGGCGTGCCGGGGAGCCTCCTCGTCGCTATGCTCCTGCGGGGTCTCCCCTGCCCCGTACTCCCGCAGGAGTCTGCGTGCCTTCCGCGGAAATCAACAGGGAGGTAATCAACCTAAAGAATTGCAACACACTTTTTCTAGCCTTGCTAATTGTGTTGCAATCTTTTTCATATTTTGGCAGGCTGCCGTAAGGAGAGCCTGTTCGCTTGCTTTCTTCAATCCCCGTAACCGGCAATAGCGAAGCCCGTGCAGCTCTTTTGAGTCTGCGAAGCTTCGCTCAATTTTTTCCTTTCTAA